>NZ_JBHXCQ010000015.1:0-144616 GCF_042726295.1 Oerskovia sp. NPDC060338 | reverse complement strand
ACATGGTCGAGGGCCGCTCGAAGCAGGTGTTCAAGCAGTGGCTCGCCGCCCGGCCTGCGGAGTGGTCGAGCCGGATCGAGGTGGTCGCGATGGACGGGTTCTCCGGGTTCAAGACCGCCGCGGCCGAAGAGCTCCCCGACGCGGTCCCGGTGATGGACCCGTTCCACGTCGTCCGTCTCGCCGGCGACGCCCTGGACCGGACCCGGCAGCGGGTTCAGCAAGACACGCTCGGGCACCGCGGTCACGCCGGCGACCCGCTCTACGGGGTCCGCCGCACCCTCCACACCGGCGCGAGCTTCCTCACCGAGAAGCAGACCGCGCGGCTCGACGCGGTGTTCGCCGCCGAGGAGCACGTCGAGGTCGAAGCGACCTGGGGCATCTACCAGCGCATCGTCGCGGCCTACCGCGAACCCGACAAGAACAAGGCGAAGGAGATGATGCGGGCGGTGATCGACTCTGTCAGCAGCGGCGTCCCCGCGCTGCTCAAAGAGGTCCGTCGCCTCGGCCGCACGCTGAAGCAGCGCGCCGCGGACATCCTCGCGTTCTTCGACCGCCCCGGAACGAGCAACGGCCCAACGGAGGCCATCAACGGCCGGCTCGAGCACCTTCGCGGTTCCGCCCTCGGCTTCCGGAACCTCACGCACTACGTCGCCAGATCGCTCCTCGAAGCCGGCGGATTCAGACCGCTCCTACACTCTCATTCGCGATGAGCCGACAAAGTTCGGCAACGCGGTGGTGCTCGATGTCAAGGACAACGCCTGGCGATCAATCGCGCGAGACGACGACCCACAGAGCACGGACTTGACGGTCGAGACGCTTCAAGTCGAACAGGATCAAGCGCCAGGGACCGAGCACCGCGTTGCGGTCTTCGTGACCTTGACTCCAGAGCCGGATCGGACTGCATTCGAGCGGCTTGTGAACGAGTCCACCGGCCGCTTCGACGCGGCCGAGGTGGTCTCGGTTGCAAGTTCCGAGCGCATCGACCCACGAGAGGCAGCTCGCCTGAGTGCCGCCGTGGCGCAGCAGATCAGAAGACTGTCCGCCAGCCAAGGGCGCGCCGAGGTGCACCTCGCCTTCCACGGCCCATACACAATGGCGGTTCTCGTCGGGCGCCACCTCAACACCCTGCGAACCATCGTCTACGAGTGGGACGGCAACACGAACGGCGGCCCACGATATAAGCCAGTCATGACCCTCGAACCCGGTGTGACATACGGACCAATCACCGACGTTTTCGCATGACGGACGGCTCCGATGCTTCACCAGGCACACGATGGACAGCATCCATCGCGATTGACAAACCAGTCTGCCGGGAGCACGCCCCATACAGCCGATCACCGGGAGGGATAGCCACCGAGGGGTCGGCGTCGGGGCCGCAGCGTGCCCCGACGGCGATGAGGATGGTGCCCTCAATGTCGGCGGGAGGCCAACGGAAGGGGCCAGCGTTGCCGGTCGCGTCCAGGAAGCCGCCGGCTGCGACGCTGATACAGGGCCGATATCGCCGGAAGGCGGCGAGCGCTGCCTCTATCGGTAGACGGCCTTTGCGTCGACCTTCAGCCATTTCCCTTCCCGGGCGACGCTGAGCAGCGAGGGCGCAGAGTCCAAACCGTCGCGTGACGCGGGCACTACACCGTCTCGCACGGTCGTTGACGATGCCGAGGTACGGAGTTGGTTCAGAGCGGCCAGTTCTGGATCGTCCGTGGCCGCTGTGACTGGCCGGTTGCTCAGCCAGCCGTACCGAGCGATCCGCTCGGCGGCTTGAAGGACTGTGCTCCGGCGTGCCGCAGGGAGTTGGCTGAGCACCGACTCCAGCGTGGGCAACAGTTCTGTCACGATGGGCTCGGAGGCGACGCACCATAGAGCGAGTGCCCACTCGGCTTTGGCCAGATCGTCGTCGAGGGCATCGAGCTGCTCCCGCCACCATTGGGCGTTGCGGCTGTTGGCGCGGGCTTGCGCGAGGAGCTCGGACGGGTGACTCGTGGTTCCGAAGGGCGCTGAGCCAGGCTTCTTCGTTGACGCGGGCAGGAAGGGCGACGAGGCCCCGATGATCGCAATCTCGGACACGAGCCAGCGACGTCCGACGTGGGCGTGTAGTGCTGCGGCCGTCTCAGCCCAGGGGAAGGTACTGCCCTTCTGGCCTGTTCTGAAGGCTCGCTGCTGGGCGATCTGGGTGTACGCAGAACCTGCCCGCCGGAGCTGGTTGATCGCCTCGTTTCGACGCCGTTTCGTCCTCTCATCACCGCCGGGAAAGCCGGTCTTGGAACTCGTGAGGAAGTCGCCCGGAGACAGTGCCACCGCGACCTGCGCCGGCATGGATCGCGTCGACGTCACACAGGGGCACTCGCCTTCCAAGACTGCGTCGAGAAGGGAAGCTTCGAGTGAGCTTCCGGGCGGAGGGACGAGGCCGGCGCTGAGGAACAACTCGGCGGCACCTTCGGCGAGGTCAATGTGCTCAAACGACGCAACGACGCCGGCACCGGCCTCGCACTGGGCACCGATCTTGAGCCATGCGTTCTGCTGCGGCGTGCCGATGGCTGCGGTGAGTTGCGCGGTCCACCATGCGCCGAACTGGCTGCGTTGATTCAACAGCTCGCGCAGAGCGCGTACCCGGTGAGTGTTGCCGCTGTCGGTTGGGTCCTTGCTGATCAGGGTGGTGAGCCGGACCCAGGTTGGATCAGGGCCGTCCTGGTCTGGGAGGTCGGGCATTTCGGGCAGCGCGATGATGTCGCGGCGGTCGAGTGCCGAGAGCAGGATCGTGATCCCGACGTCGGAGCAGAGTGCTGTGAGTATCTTGCGTGCCTCACGGGGACGGCGCAGAAACACGCCGTCGGTGAGCAGCGCCCATGCGGCGAGGTAGGAGGCGGGCGAGGTGCTCTGCGCCAGCTCTTGCTCGATCCCGGCGGTCAAGGGGTAGATGCCGTTGCCCTTCGCGTTGCCGCCGTAGAACCTGGCCGTGTTGAGCCAGTACGGCCGACGGAGCAGTTCGCGCAGCACGGTCGTGCTGTCGAAGTCTGCGTTGTCCTCGCCCGAGTTGTGGTACAGGAATCGGGCGGCGAAATACTCTCGCAAGGAGAGGACCTCGAACTCGTAGGTTCCGTCGACTTTGCTGGTCAGCGCCCACAGGCGGTCGCTGGCGCCCTCGAAGAGCTGGTCGACGATCGACTCGCGGTTGCCGTAGGTGCGCTGGAAGTGCCGCATCGCCTCCTTGAGCTCATCCACGCTCATGCGGCCGTTGATCTGCGATTCCTCGGTGTGCGCGTGGAGGTACCAGCCGAGGAACGGGATGATCTCAAGCAGTTCTTCCTTATGGTCACGAACCGCTTTGGGGTGCTTGTTTGCCTCGCGGGCCAGGAGAAGCTCGACGTACTTGTCGTATAGGTCGGTCCGTTGAGTCGGAGTCGCTGCTCCTTGCTGATGGAGGAGATCGAGCAGGATGGTCAGCTGCATCGGATTGCCGGCGAGTTCGTTGATGTAGGGCTCGCGGCTCTTCTCCTTGAAGCTCTTCCGCAGGGCGCGACCGTCTTTGCCCTTGATCGCGCGGACCGTGCACCACTTGCGCAGGTAAGAGTCTCGCTGCTCGATGGTGAGTTGGTTGAGGGTCACGACCTCGAACAGGCTGGGCGACGGCTCGGGAAGCTCGCCGGCGCTGGGGCGCGTCGTGACCACAACCTTGGGCGGGTCGGTGTAGGCCCTTCCACGACCGACGAATTTGTCGATCTCTTTGACGATTCTGCCTCGTATGGCGGCGCTGCCGACCTCATCGAGTCCGTCGAGCACGATGAGGCTGGGCACTCGTTCGAAGATGTCCTGCACGGTCTTCGCGCTGGTGGTGACGCCGCCGCTCTCGTGTGTCATCAGGTCCGCGAGGAAGCACTCGACAGTCGCCTGCTCCCCCTTGCGCGCCGTGGTGCTGCGTTGCTTACGGTCCTCGGTGTGGTCCCACACGTCGTTGCCACCGAGCCAGAGCGCGTAGTCGCTCAGGTCCAGCCTGATGGGGAACCGTGGCTGATCCAGCTCGGGTAGTGAGTCGGGTCTGTCGTTCTCGGGGATGAACGAGCTTCGATGGACCTGGCATACGTACTGGCTGAGAGTCGACTTGCCCTGTCCGGGCGCGCCCCGTATGAGGGTGAAGGGCGCCGATGCACGCAGCAGGTAGGCAGCGGCACCGCCCAAGGTGGTCGGTGATTGTGCTTGCAGTGCTTTGCTGGCCACGGTGTGGACGCGATCGGCCGTGACATCGACGAAGAGGTCAACGACCTTCTCTCGGTCGACATCGGACTGGCTGAACTTGACGCGCTTGTCGTCCTCCCACTGGGCCGCGGCGACCTTGCGGATCAGATCACGGTGCGCCTTGTCTTTGCCTGCACCAACGTGCTCGGCAACGAGGTATCGGACCAAATCCCACCCCGCGAGCATCTCGGCGTAGGCCCACTTCGTCTCGGTCGGGGCGTTGTCGACCCACGGGTTCAGAGCCTCGCGCCAGATGCAGGTCATCTGCTCGTAGCCGAAGTTCTTCGCATACGCCTGGAGCTTCTTGTCCAGCCGGTCGAACGTGCCCGAGTCGTCCTTGGCCGTGCTGCCCACGTTGGTGACCAGCGTGTAGTGGCGGACTCCCTGCGCGGCCAGACGCTTCAGACTGGCTTCCTCGTTCTTGACGACCTGATCGAGCCAGGCAACGGGGTCCTTCTCCTTGCCGCTGACCGACCACTTGACCTGGTAGATGAGCACCTTCGAGGCGTCGACCTTGCGCAGACCGTCTCGGCCGCCATCAGCCTGACGGAGTGCCATCGGGATGTAGTCGGGGAACTGGTTCGCAAGCAGGGCGCTGACGAGCTGCTGGAAGTCGTGGTCGCCGAGGCGCTCGTAGAGGTAGCGGTGTCGACTCTCGGGCATGGGCTATCTCTCCTCCGCTCCTACCCGATCGTGTCGTCACTGCCGTCGGGGACCTTCTCCAGTCGGGTCTATTCAACCCGTCGCCACCGACGCAAGCGTGGAGGACGTGCGAGTGCCGAGGCCCTGTGGTAGATCCCTCTCCGTCAGCTGCAACGGGTCTGCGCGGGCTGGCGCGCGTGGAGCGATCGCTCGATACCGTGGTGCTGACAAGAGGAGACCTCGTGACCCTTCCCACGCACGTGACCATTGCGTCCGACGAGCTCCCGGCCCTCCAAGCAGCCCTGCGTGACGCACAGACTGCCACCGCTGATTACTGCGGGCAGACCGCCCGAAACAACAGCATCGACGATCTCGGCACGCCCGTGCGTAGGTTCCTGGTCGCCGGAGAGACACTCAATGACCTTCTTACGAACAGAGTGGGTGACTCTGCGACGTACGGGAGCATTACGAGTTCAGGTAGCCACCCCGGCACGGGTGTCATTCGAGGCGTGAAGTACGTGCGGAACGTTGCTCAGCACCTCGCCCACGTGATCCGACCCCGGGACGAGCACGTGCTCATCGGAGGCGTTCTCGGCCTACGGATCTACACGTTCTGGGATGAGGTACCTGCCGCAGTCCATGCCCAACTACGCCCGAGCACGCAACAGCTCAAGGCGGACTACGACGCGCTGTTGCTGGGTACGAACGTCACCGACACGATGCTCGACACACTGAGCTTCTTTGCCGATGTCGCTCCCGATATCCCTCATCGGGACCAGCGGGGCGAATGGACCGGATTCCCGCTGATGAGCCAACCCGGCGTGGGCGATCGGCTCCACCCCGAGGAACCTGCCGACGAGGCAGCCGCGCGTGCATGGCTGAACGAGCGCAGACCCAACGGCGACGTGCGAGTGATCTGTGGTCAGCTCACTGCGGACGGGACTCGGTACGTTATTGGCCACACGTTTGTAGGAGGACTCTCTTACGCTCCGTTCGTCGAGACCGTGGAGCAGCTTGGCCGTGATGTGGCGGCCGGATACCCGTACGTTGCGGGCGATGTGCTGGCGAATACGGTCGATCGCACCGAGGACATTCCTCACGTGGTTCAGGGCGCCGTATTCGAAAGCCGTGGTGATATCGCGACGTGGACGACTCCTGTACCCAGCGGTGGCTGGGATGAGGACTGGATTGATGAGAGAACGGCAGGAACCTGGCACGGAGTGGTGGAGATGGAGCAAGGGGAAGGACTCTTCGCGAGTTCGGCGTACCTCATCCGTCGTGCGCGGCGCTTGAACGCCGTCGTGCCGTACTCGCCGTAACCACCACAGAATCGGTTCTAGCCGGGCGGCTCGACCGGGCCTTCGAGGGTCGGCGTCGGGCCGCTGCGGGTGATGCGGAACCGTGGGGTGCTGTCGTTGATCGGTTCGGGAGCGGTCGAGCCGTACGGGGCGAGCCGGCCGTCCGCCGTGACGACGTGCTCGCCGTAGCGCGCGCCGACCGCGATCAGGACGGTGCCGTCGATGTCGGCCGGAGGCCAGCGGACGGGGTTGAGGTGTCCGGTCACATCAAGGAAGCCGCCTTCGGCAACCTTGGGGACGGTGCGGATGTAGCCGGAGGCGTGGCAGGCTCCGCCAGTCTCGATAACGAGGCGCTGGCGGATGATCCCGGCGACGATGAGCGATCCGCCGGCCAGGACGTGAACGCCGCCGTGTGCTGCGCCGAGCAGCCGGGTGGGTCCGGTGACGCGCAGGAGCGTGTGCTGGTCGTCGTAGAGGATCAGCTCGTCGCCGGTGTTGCGGATGCGCTCGGTCATGCCCTCTCCACGGTAGCCCGCCCGGCTGACGTTCACAGTCGGCGTGCTGGGTCCACTCGCTGGGCGTTCCGGCGTGGCGCGTTGTCGGTGAACGGTTGGCTGACCGACTGTGCGCGGCGCAGCGCGGCGGAGGCGGTGCGGTACTCGGTTGCCTGTTGGGCTTTGGTGATGTCCTTCGGGTTGCCCAGCGGTGCGGCTCCGTCGATGTCGTAGCGGTGCCGGTACAGGGCGATGGTCGCCGTGTGGGCCAGCCAGGCGTCGCGTGCGCGGCCCGCGGTGGGGGCGCGGCCGATGCGTTTCGTCCAGCCCGCCCCGGCGTCGAGCGCGTGGCGGACCGCCCGACGCGCGGCTGCTTCGATGAGTTGCTGGCGTTCGGTGAGTGCGGTTTGCATGTCGTCCGGGATCGGTTCGGCAGGTGTCGGGATGAGTCCGCCGACTCGCCGCGGGTCGGTACGGCGTCCGTCGCCCAGGCTGGTCGTGGTCTGGTCGATCTTCTTGGCGAGGACGGCGGCCGGGTCGGCCTGGTCCTCGCCGGGCGTGATCGTCGGGGCCAACGCGGCCAGCGTCGCGGTGACGTCGTGCCCGGCCGCGTCGTGTCGTGCGAGCGCCCCTTCGAGATGTTCGTAGTAGGGGCTGGTGAACACGTCGTCGGCGACTTCGGGTGCGAAGGGTGCGACGTCGAGCAACGTGGCCCAGCGGTCTGTCTGTGCTTCGCGGGCGAGTAGGTCGTACTCGGACAGCAAGGTCGAGAGCGAAGCGTGCCGGTCGACCTCGAGCTTGAGCGTCTCGGTCGCCGACAGGTCGGCGTCGCTCCGAGCGAGCACTCGCGCAAGCTGTCCCGTCACGTCGCGGGTCTCGGGTTGGTCGAGGTGCGGCTCGACTTCGTGCGGGTCCGGCTGGATGACGTACGCCTCGTTCCGATGCCGACCGCGGGTCAGCGCGACGTAGAGCAGTTCGCGTGCCGCGGTGTCGGGGTTGATGAGCGCGTGCGCGGTGTCCACGGTCGAGCCTTGGGCGCGGTGGACCGTCGAGGCGTACCCGAGTTCGACTTCGTTGGCGACGTAGCCGGCGGGAAGGACGAGGGCCTTGCCACGCGGAGCGTCGCCCTTGCCGAGCCGCCGCACGGCGAGCGAGCCGTCCTGGTAGCGGTGCGTGACCTGCCAGCGGTCGCCGTTCTTCACCCATGAGCGTCCGGTGGTCAGCCGACGCTCGTTGCGCCTGGTGACGATCAGGTCGCCGACGCCTGCGGCGGTTCCGTCGTGCAGTGGCACGCCTTCGGCTTCGACCTGGCCGGCGTCGATCAGATCGCTGCGGGCGCGCTGGTTCAGCTCGGCGACGGCTTCACCGTTGCCGGCGATCATCAACGTGGACAGGCCCTCGGCGCGGTCGTGCTGCCAGGCGTCGTAGAGCGCGTCCAGCATCACGTCGAGTCCGCCGTCGTGAAGGCGCTCGTGCTCGTCGTAGGTCTCCAGGATGCGGGGATCGCCGTGACGGAGGGCGAGGCTTGCGGCCTTCTCCCATTCGTTAGCGAACCGTCGCACGTCGGTCAGCTCGGGCACTCCGCGTCGGTGCCGCACGAGCATCCCGAACGCGCCGCCCGTCTCGACCGCGGACAGCTGCGCCCAATCGCCAACGAGCACGACCTTCGCGCCGACCTCCGCGGCATGGGCGGTGATCCGGTTAAGAGCGAGGGTTCCGGCCAGGGATGCCTCATCGAGCAGCACGAGCTGGCCAGGCTGGAGGCTCCAGCGGTTGTGCGCGTGTTCATAGAGGAACTTCGCAGTGTTCTCGGCGCGCACGCCGAGGGAGTCGCCGAGGACTTCTGCAGCAGCAGCGGAGGGCGCTAAGCCGATCACCGAGTCCTTGCCGTGCGCGGCCGTCCATGCGCGGTGCAGGGCACGAAGGGCAGTCGTCTTACCCGCGCCGGCCGGCCCAACCAGCAGATCGAGCGTGATCCCGGATCGTGCGATGGCCGTGATCGCCGCCGCCTGGTCCGGCTCCAACCGGACGCCCTTAATCGGTCGGGAAGTGTGGCGGGCGACAAGTCGCGCCGAGAGCGTCGGTGCGTCCGTTGCGTCGGCGTGCTGCAGGAGCCTGGTCTCGGCGTCGAGGATGTCCTGGCTCGAATACGCGATCTGATCGGCAGTCTGGAAGCGGTTCGTTCCGTCCGCGTTGAGATACGGCTCGGGAACCGACCGGCCGTACTCCGGGGTGAGGCGCAGCGACGCCTCCTCAGCGTGCTGCACGATCTGATCGAGCACCGCAACCCGGTCGGCGGTCGTGGCGAACCGCACGCCCATGAACTGCCGCGCGGCCTCGGCGTGCAGGTTCCATCGACTCCAGGTCGCACGTCGGTTAGCAACCTCCATCAGCGTGACCGTTGCGATGTCGTGAATCAGGCCGAGGCCCATGTCGTCGGCGCGCAGCAACGCCTCCTCGGAACCGCTGGCCAGGAGCTGCTGCGCCCAAGTCGTCGCGTCCTCGCCGAGCATCGTCGTAGCTCGCGCACGCCATTCCGCGGTCAGTTCAGCCAGCGAGTGCAGTTCCTTCGCTGGACGGGTCTCCAACGTCGCCTGCTGCCGGAGCTTCACGATCGTCGCGTGCGACGGCCGGCGTCCGTGGCTCGCCACGTACTCGTCGATCAGGCGGTCCGCCACCCGCTCGATGCTCTCCACGCCTTCGCCGCCGGCCGACCGTCGCGAGAACTCGGCGAGCAGTGTTGCCGGGACGCCCGCAATCTCCCAGCCGGTATTGCGGTACTTCCCGCGATCCACGGGCACCCACGCCGCGCCGAGCACGCGGGCCGTGTGGTCTGTGAGGAACGCGTTGTAGGTCTCGGACATCGCCACGGCGGCCTTGTGCAGGCGGCGGGAGTCCAGCGTCCGCCACCGTCCGTCGATGCCCTGGACCTTGTTCGAGACGACGACGTGCGTGTGCAGCTGTGGGTCGCCGGCTCGGCTGTCGTAGTGGTCGAACGCGGTCGCGATCACTCCGACGACCGGCATCTGCGCGATCCCGCCATGCCCGACCCTGGTTGCCGCGACTCGTTCCTCCAGCATGGCGAGAGTGTCACGCATCGCCGCGTGATGCGCCTGCGCGATCAGGGATTGCGTGCCCGCATCGGCCACCCCCCAGATCGTGCTGAGCGACTTCGGAGGCGAGAACGTCAAGTCGAACCCTGCAACCGCTGTGCGAGGGCGTCGTGCAACCTCTTCCTCGCGGATGCGCTCGACCGCTTCCTCCCGTTGCACTCCGGTCAGCGACGTGTCCAGCCGTGCAACCTTCGCCGCAATCTGCTCCCGCGGCGGTCTCAGCTGGGGATAGGGAGAACCGAGCTTCGCGCCGGTCAGTGGATGCATGCCCTCGCCGAGCAGCCGGGCGAGCTGTTCCTCGGTCACCGTGTCGCCGTCGGCGAGGGCCGGACCCTGCCCCGTGTCGAGGCTGGAGAGGCCAGTGCCGAGCCAGGTTCCCGGCGGGCAGCCGGACTCGGTGTAGTAGCGGGTCAACGGCGTGCCCATCGACCGGTCTCCGTCACCAGCAGCGACCGACTTCAGCAGGTATTCGTACCCACGGCCGGACGACATCACACGGATCGTCATGACCACGGCCGGCCCCTTCCGAGCCGGCGTTGGGAGAGACCGTCTCAGCGGCCAGGTGCGCTCCGCGCGCCCGCCTGCACCCTTGGTGCCAGAGGTGTGTGGGGAAATCAGGGACTTGGGTCCCGCCGAGGTGAAGGTCATAGCCGGCATGGGTCCGCCCGGCTGACGTGCAAGACGCGTGTCAACGTCACGAGGGGGGTCAGCGACGAGGCTGGAGCCGGTCGCCGGTGAGGCATCGGGTGGCGTGGAGGTGTGCCAGAGGTTGACAGCGATTGGCAGGGCTTGCAGCTGACGGGCAGCTCCGGATGGTGGTCGGCCACCGGCTTCGCTTGTCGGCGCTCCTCACCACCGCTTTCGCGTCTTCATCCTCGCCCACCCCCAAGGCCCTGTTCCGCACCCGCTGGCCGCGGACCCCTCACACGGCGGCGAGACCCTGGAACGCATGCGAGCCAGACGGGGCACAATCGTGCTATCGCACCAGATCATCGACCTGGCTGTCCACGGACCCGATGGCTCATCGAACAAGAACGACGAGTCAGATTCTGTGGTCGCTGATCGAGCACATCTTCGACACTGGGGACGCTACGCCGATGCCATCGCGAGGTGGGAACACATCACTGGCCGATCCGCACCCGCACATGCCCTCTTGCACGAGGACGCCGGACCAAGGCCGTCGCCAGAGTCTGTGGAATGACTCATGGGCCTTCCCCAACGGATGAGCTACCAACCCTGGTCACGGCCTCGCCGTCAACCAGCAGCTCACCACACTAGGCAACGGAGTGCTGCCGCTGCACGCGGTCATCGCCTTCGATCTGCTCAGGTGGCTATGAGGATCGGCACCCATCCGTCCGCCTGCGCACAGCAATTGGCTGTTCGAGTGAACCAGCCTAGGATCCTAGCCATTGCGATGTGGCTACCCGGCCCCTCCCTCTTCTCGGATGGCTCATCGGCCTTGTTGCGGGTCGACGAGGCCGGGGCCACGGGAGGTCAGCGACGGGCGGCCCCGTGGGAGGACGCGGTCGCGTAGCCCGAGGGCCGCAAGGACGAAGAAGACGGCGAGCGTACCCGAGGTGATCAGCGCCTCCAGAGGCTGGCCGAGCACGACTGCGGGGGTTAGGCCATCGCGCAGCTCGAGCTCGGCGATCATGACACCGGGCTGGTCCGCAGGCAGCGCAGCCAGCGTGTCGCCGTCCGGGCCGAAGACTTGGCTGGTGCCGGTCGTGGAGAGGTTGACCACACTGCGGCCCGTCTCGATCGCCCGCATACGGGCGAAGGCGAGCTGTTGCAGGTTCTCGTCGGTGCCGCGGAAGTCGGCGTTGTTCGTCTGGAACATGAGCACCTGCGCACCGCTGCGTGCGCCTTCCCGGATGACATCATCGAATGCCACGTCGAAGCAGATCGCCAGACCCACGGCCACCCCATCGACGTCAATCGCCGGCGTGTCGACGCCAGCGGCGTACTCGCGTTGCAGGAGGTCCACCAGGCTGGGCACGAGAGCGCCGTAGAACCATCGGTCGGGCACATACTCCCCGAACGGGACCGGATGACGCTTGGCGTGCGTCGCCACGGGGCCTGTCGAGGTCCAGAGAAAGGAGGTGTTGTAGACGAGGTCACCCTCTGCTGAGGCGGCGTTGAGCAGGATCGGCGCACCGAATCGATCCGCGGCGTCGTTGAGCACCTGCGCTGTCGGCTGGTCGGCGAGCGGGTCGGCGTCCACGCCACCCTCGGGCCAGAGCACGAGATCGACCTGCTCCTCCTCCAGGGCCGCGGAGGCGGCGAGCTGGGAGTCCAGGACCGCGCCCGCTTCGTGCTCATCGACATAGGCGGCAGGCCCATCGCCTTGCACGGCGCCCACCCGGATGCTGCCGGCATGACTGGTCGGGAACTGCGGCACCAGGAGCATCACCGCCGCGAGCCCGAGCGCAGGGATCGGTGCCGACCACCGCGCTGGCAACCTTGTCGGCTCCTCGGCGCCGTCGCCGCTGGGGCTGTCGTCCCTGCGCTGGCGGGTGCGCGCTGCCCAACGGAGCGCTTCGATGGTGGCGACGCACAGAGCGACCATGAGGAATCCCAGTCCGGAGACGCCGACCCATGACGCCACCGGCGCGATCGGGCTCTCTGATTGGCTCATGCCCACGCGTCCCCAGGGGAATCCACCGTAGGGCCAGGAGCCCATGATCAGCTCCCGGACCGTCCAGGTTCCCGCTACCAGGGCCGGCAGTGCGAGCAGCCGCACCGCGGGGGCCTCGTACCGACGCGGCAGCCACCGGTAGGCCCACGCGATCGGCACCGTCAGCACGGCCGAGTAGATCGTCAGCGCGCCGGCCAGCGCCACCCAAGGAACCCAGCTCAGCGGGTGTGCGCCCAGGAACTGCGTCGCCCAGGACGCATGTGGAAACCAGAACGCTGCGCCAAAGATTGCCCCGAGCAGGACCGCGCCCCACGTGCTGCGACCGATGAGACCGGCTAGGGACAGCGTCACTGAGACGAACGCCAGCGGCCACCACCCGAGCGCGGGGAACGCGGCGTCCATCGCGAGCCCGGCCGCTGTGGCGGCCGGCACCGCCGCCCACAGCGGCAGCAACGCCTGCCCTGGTGCAGGCGTCGCGCCGCCGGAGGGTTCGGCCCATGCAGGATCACCAGTGGGGTCGCCCGTGTGATCGCCGGTGCGGGCGGGGGCCTGGGATGTCATCGGCTGCCGCGGGGTACGGGTGTCATGATCCCGACTCGTCGGGGACGGGTTGCTCGGGCACGGTGGCCAGGAGCGGACGGTTGCCGTCGAGCAGAAGAGCGGCTCCATTGATGGTGATGTGCGAGGGCACCAGGATCGGGCCATTCCCGTCGGGTTCGTAGGCTTGTGCGACATCACCGGTGATGACGTTGTGGACCCGGATCGACCCGTCCTCTCTGAGGTAGAGGAAGACACCGCCGAGCGCCTCGATACTGGTCTGATCCTCGACCGACAGCGACCACAACGGCTGGTCGTCGGGGTCGTAGGCGTGTAGCCCGGCCTCGTCGAGGATCACCAGCGTCTCGGTGCTGGAGTCCACCGCCGCATCCTGCGCGGTCTCGCTGACCACGACGCCCGCTCCGAGATCGATGAGCGCACCGGTGGTATCTGAGGTCGAGAGGAGGGCGAGCCCGTCGGCCGGCGTCGCGTGCAGGGCGGCGCTGACTGACGACGCGGTCCAGCCGTGCTCGGCCAGTCCGATGCGCCACAGCTCTTGTGCCGTAGTGGTGTCGCGGGCGATGAGAGCGTCCTGTTGGGTGAGTAGGACGGTGCCGTGGTACTCGCCGATGATGCGGATTCCTTCAGCGTCTGCTTCGGAGGCCGCTACAGCGCCAGTGCCCGGGTCGAGCGCGACCCGTGGTCCGGTCTCGCCCATGTATCCCTCCGGGGGTGCGGCGAAGACCAGGCCGGGACCCTGGTAGGGGCCGGGCACCTCGACCGGACCCCACACCTGCTCTCCGGTGTTCAGGTCGTACGCGGTCGCGGTGGTCGCGGTCAGGGCATCAGCGGTGGTCTGCACATCGCCCAGGATCGCCAGGGCTCGTCCCTGCTCGTCGGTGGTGACGGCGAACCCGGTGCAGCTTGCGGGGCGTTGCGCTGCCCATAGCACGTCACCGTGCACGTCCACGGCCGTGAACTCCAGCACACCGTCGCGCTCGCCCGCGGAGAGGTAGATGCCGTCCGCATGCTGCGGCGCAATCTCCCAGCCCGGATCCACGATCTCCAGCTCTTCGTACGGGTACGGCAGCTGCATGCCGGTGGTGTCGACCACCGGGAGGGAGTCATCGACCCCGGACGGCTCGCGGACGGGCTCCGGTTCGGACGCCGCGCACCCGGCGACGAGCAGGGTGGCGATCGCCAGGATCGCCAGACCGGGCGGGGACAGGCGCGGGCGCCCACGGAGGCGGGGGCTCATCCCCGCTCCGCGTGCTGCTCGGGGTGTGGCTCGGCTGCCTGGGTGTCGTGGGCGTCGACGCGGGGACGGCGGCGCCTGGCCCACACCAGCAGCACGATCCCGGTGATCCCGAGGACGGCGAGGATGTCCAGGATCGGGTTGGCCAGGATTGCGGTGTTCTCCTGGAGCCAGGCCTGGGCGTCCAGCGGGAGGAGTGCGGGGGCTCCGACCAGGCCGTTGGTGGTCCAGAACAGCACGCCCACACCGATAATCAGCAGGCCGGTGATCACCGAGGTGGTGTGCAGCTGCCGGCCCAGGACGGTGAAGGCGCGGCCGCGCAGCACTCGGCGTCCGCGGGCACCGAGGCGCTGCCAGAGCGCGGCGATCAGCAGCAGCGGCAGCACCATCCCGGCGCCGTAGACCGCAAGCAGGACACCGGCGGCGAGGGTGTCGCCGCGGGCGGCGGCCAGGGTGAGGACGGCGCCCAGGATCGGGCCGGCGCAGAATCCGGCGATCCCGCTGGCCGCCCCGAGCAGCAGCGTCTTGACGATCCCGGTCTTGGACGCAGCCCGGGAGTGCAGGTCAGCACCGGCGGGCAGCAGCCGGGCGGGGTCGAACCCGAACCCGAGAGCCTGAGCCGTGCCGAGGACGACCAGCACGATCGAGGCGATCAGCACGATCGCCTGCCGGTGCGTGGCGAAAAGCGTCCCCAGCGCTCCAGCGCCGACCCCGACCGGGACCAGCACGATCAGCAGCCCGAGATAGAACACCGCGCCGTGCAGCAGCAGCCGGGGCCCGGTGCCGATCGTGGAAGCGAAGAAGGCCGGCATCAGCAGCGCTGCGCACGGGCTCAACAGCGCCAACGTGCCACCGGCGAACGCGGCGAGCAGCCCGATATCCATCCCGGCTCACTCCGCCGCATCGAGCGCGGTCTGGAAGGCGTCCTCGAACACCTCGGTCGGCTGCGCCCCCATGATCGGTTGCCCGCCCAGGACGAACGCCGGAGTGGAGGTCGCCCCGAGGTCGAGACCGAACTGCTGGTTGGTCGCGATCACCTCGACCGTCTCCTCAGAGGTCAGGTCAGTGGCGAACTGCTCGGTGTCCAGACCCAGCTCACCAGCGAGGTCGATCAGCGCGTCCTCGCTCAGCTCGTCCGCGGAGCGGTGCTCCCCGCCGGCGAACAGCTCGTCGTGGTACTCCCAGAACGCCCCCTGCAACGCGGCGGCATACGACGCCTGTGCCGCCAGCTCGGAGGCGGGTCCGAACACGTTCACGTCACGCCACTCGATGCGCAGGTCCCCGGCCTCGACGTGCTCCATCATCGACGGCAGCGTCTGCTCGCTCCACCGGGCGCAGAACGGGCACTGGTAGTCGGAGAACACCACCAGCACCACCGGTGCGTCGACCTGGCCGGCCGCCAGCAGGTCCTCCTCGTCGCGGGCCTCGATCTCGGTCAGGTCCGGCTGCTCGGGATTCTGCACCTCGGTCGGCGCCCCCTCACCGGACGGCGAGGCACCGTCCTCGGGTGAGGTGCCGCTCCAGTTCACCCATACGATCACCGCGATCAACACAACGGCCACCGTCAGCACCGCGGCCGGCACGACCCAAGACGACCTCGAGCGATTCGACGACTTAGAGCGATTCGAGGATTTCGGGCGGTTCGTAGTCTCGGCGGGCATGAGTGGTCTCCTGTACGTGTGGCGGTCACCGGCCTCTACTATCTCAGATAGTCGACTATGCGTGGTAGTCGAGTCATGTCAGAATGGGATGCATGACCACTCCTCCAACTCGATCGCGCCAGGGCATCGGCGAGAGCTTCCGGCTGGCCGGGCAGGCGCTCAGACTGTGGACGGGCAGGCAGATGCTGATCGCGGTAGCCGCGGCCGTGGTCGTCGCGGTGGTGATCGGGGTGGCGACGGTGCTGATCCCCAACCCGGTCTTCGGTCGGGATATCCCGCCGGTGTGGTGGAACTACCCGGTGTGGCTGGTCACCTCGGCGCTCTCGGGCATGCTGGTCGCCACCTATGTCCGCCCGCAGCGCGCTACCGCCGGCGCGCGGGCGATGACATCAGGCGATGACGGGGCCACCGTCGCAGACGCAGCTGTGAGCGCAGATTCCGGCGATGAGGTGCAGGCTCGGCGCAGCAGCCGGTTGGGGATGGCCGGCGGCATCCTGGCCTGGTTCGCGGTGGGGTGCCCGGTGTGCAACAAGCTCGCCCTGCTCGCGTTGGGGTACTCCGGGGCGATCACCTGGTTCACCCCGGTCCAGCCGTTCCTCGCGCTCGGTGCCCTGATCCTGACCGGTGTGGCCCTGGTGTGGCGACTGCGCGGCCAGGTCGCCTGCCCGGTGCGGCCCGAGCCGGTCGCGGCCGCCTCATGAGCGCCGACGACGGCCGCTCAGGTGAGCTGCTGCGGCTGGGGGCGCTGGAGGCGCAGGTGATGGACGTGCTGTGGGACCACGGCCCGGCCACCGTCCGCGAGGTGATCGGGCATCTGCCCTCCGACCCCGCCTACACCACCATCGCGACGGTGCTGGCCAACCTGGACCGCAAGCACCTGGTGACCATCACTCGGCAGAACCGGTCCACCCGATACGGCGCCAAGATCAGCCGAGGTGAGTGGGACGCCGGGCTGATGGAGCAGATCCTCGACGCCAGCCGCGACCGCGCCGCCTCGATCCTGCAGTTCGTGGACTCGATGCCCGAGAACGACCTGGACCTGCTCCGCGACTACCTGAAACGGCGCGACCGGGACGGTCGCTCATGACCGTGACCATGCTCACCGTCGCGTTGATCGCCGGGCTGGTGGCCTTGGCGGTCCTCGGCCCGTGGCTGCTGCGTCACGCGGCACCGATGCTGGTGCGCGTCCCCCGGCTCGCGATCCTCATCGTGACCGGCGGCATCGCGGTCTGGCTGGGCACGCTGCTGGCGATCGGGCCGGTACTGGCCTGGGCCGGGTCCGGCCCCGCACTGCTGCCGGAGCGTGCGGCGGAGTTCTGTCAGCGGTGTCTGACCGCTGCCAACCCGTTCTCGGCCGACGCGTCGGTGACCATGATCCCCGCCATCCTCCTGCTGGCCCTGCCTGCCGTGCTGACCCTGGCTCTCGGGATCGGGATGACCCGTCAGCTGATCCGCCGCAGCTTCCATTCCCGGCGTGCGGCACGGGCACTGCTCTCCGGCGCGTTCCCGGCGCGTCTGCACGGACACCACTTGTCGCTGGTCGACACCGAGCATCCGTTCGCACTGACCTTCCCCGCCCGCCACGGCGGGATCGTCCTGTCCACCGGCGCCGTGCATGCGCTGGAGGACGACGAGCTCGCTGCCGTCCTCGCCCACGAGCACGCGCACCTGCGTCAGCGCCACCACCTGATCTCCGCAGTCATCGAGGCCATCGCCGCATACCTGCGATGGGTGCCCCTGGTGCGCGCCGCCGCGGACGCCATGCCGCACTACCTGGAGATCGCCGCCGACAACCAGGCCCGCCGCGAAGCCGGGACACCCGCGCTGGTGAGCGCACTGGTCAAGCTCGGTGAACGCACCCACCCCGCCCTACCGCACCACCCCTGCCCGGTCGCACTCCACGCCGCGGGCCCCGAACGCATCAGCCAGCTCGTCCGCCCCAGCGCCGGCCTGGCCGGCGCCCTCCCCGCAGTAGCAATCGGCACCTACCTGCTTGCCTTGGCCGCCCTCAGCGCGGCCGTCCACCTGCCCTACGCCTCGGCAGCCCTGACCGGCTGCTGAACAACGCCAGAAGCACAGCGCCAGAGGAAGCACGAACATGGACCAGAGCCGCCGCGAAGTCATCCTGCACGTCTCCGACGACCCCGACGACCTCCAGCGCGCGCTCGACGCCGCGGCCGGACTCCAGGCCACCGACCTCGGCGTGCGCGTGCGGGTGATCGTCAACGGCCCCGCCTTGGCGGGCCTGACCGGGACCGACGCCATCGAGATGCCCGAACACACCCAGGTCGCCGCCTGCAACATCGGGCTCGGACGGCGCGGCATCGACCCCGACGAACTGCGACCCGAAGTCCAGACCGTCCCCTCCGCCGTGACCACGATCGTCCAAGCCCAGCTCGACGGCGCCGCCTACATCCGGATCTGACTCTACGAGACCAACGAGCGGGCCACGGGAGGTCGCCCGGGTCTCGCTGCGCGTGGACCGTCACCTGGTCTGCGCGGCGCTCAGGCGAGGGTCAGGAACAGCTTCTCGAGTTCCTCGGGGGTGATGTCGTCCTTGCGGTTGGTTCCTTCGGGATCGGCGATGCAGTCCTTCATCGCGGTCGAGATGATCGCGAACCCGGCACGATCAAGAGCCGAGGACACCGCGGCCAGCTGGGTGACGACGTCCCGGCAGGAGCCGCCACTCTCAGCCGCAGTGATGACCGCGTCGAGTTGCCCGCGGGCGCGCCGCAGACGGTTGAGGATGCGGCGCTGGGCGTCGAGATCACTGGTGGCCATGAGAACTCCTATTGATCGGAACGGTCACACGATGGGTGGCGGCAGGCCTGGAGCAAGCCAGGAGTTCCAGGTTCCCTGCCCGATACCAATATACCCTTGGGGGTATCGCCTGATGCCCATGCGATCGTGAACTCGCGGATTCGAACCCAGCGGGTAAGGGCTCTCGCTAGCGCGGTTGTGAGCTGCGCAGCTGCTCGCGCACGTGGTCCATGTCGAGATCGCGGATCTTGCCGATCAGCGTGTGCAGCCCGGTGGCGGCGAGTGCTCCGGGTTGGGAGAAGACGAGCACGCCGTCGCGGAAGCCCATGAGGGTGGGGATCGAGGTGATCTGGGCGGCGGCGGCCAGGGAGGGTTGGGCTTCGGTGTCGACCTTGGCGAACAGGATGTCGGTGTGCTCGGCCGAGGCGGCCTCGAAGATGGGGGCGAAGCTGCGGCACGGGCCGCACCAGGCGGCCCAGAAGTCGATCAGGACGATGGGGTGATCGTTGATGGCGGCCGAGAATGCGTCTTCGGTGAGATCGATGGTGCTCATAGGTACAGGCTCCGGTCTGTGTTCTGTGTTCGGCGTTGGAAGGTCAGCTCGGGGTGGGTTTCCCGAGCCGGAAGGGGCAGTTGATCGTGGTGAACCGGCACACCAGGAACGCGGTCGTGACCAGCACGGCCAGGGCGGTGACCACCGTGGTCCCGACCGGTGGCAGCTCGATTCCGAGGACCAGGGCACCGGCGAGCAGCACGAAGACACCGAAGCCCTTCTGCAGTGAGCCGGCCGGGATGCGCCCGGACAGCTTCGCACCCAGGAGGGCTCCGACGACCGCGATCGCGGTGACCACGGCGACGACAGGCCAGTCCAGGGTGACCGTGGTGAGGTAGCCGGCGAGCCCGGCGAAGGACTTCATGGAGATCACCAGTAGCGAGGTCCCGACGGCCACCGGCATGCTGAGCCCGCCCAGCAGCACCAGTGCCGGGACGATCAGGAAGCCACCGCCGGCCCCGACGACACCGGTAATCAGTCCTACCACGACGCCATCGACCACGGTCCGCACCAGCGGCAGGCGGTGACCCCCGTCAGGTGCGGCGTCTTCGGTGGCGGACGGGGTGTCGCCGCGTCCGGGTCGTTTGAGGATCATCGCGGTCGCGGTGGCGATCATCATGAGTGCGAACGCGATCATCAGCACCGTGCCCGGTAGCTGGCCACCGAGGAGTCCTCCGGCGAAGGCACCGATCATGCCCGCGGCGCCGAAGATCAGCCCGGTGCGCCATCTGACTCGGCGTCCGCGGGCGTGAACGACGAGGCTGGCGATGGAGGTGACGCCGACGACCAGCAGTGAGGCGGCGATCGCCTCTTTCGGTGGCATGCCTGCGACGTAGGTGAGCAACGGGACAGTGAGGATCGACCCACCCCCGCCGAGCGTTCCCAGGGCTAGCCCGACCAGCGCAGCGAGCACGAGCGTGAGGATCAGTGCCCCACTCACCGCCGCTCACCCCACCCGGTGCTCGGGGCCGCACCCGCGGCCCCGAGCAAAGTGACGAGTCGGCAGGTCGATGCGCGAATGCAGACCCGGTTCACAGCTGCTGGGGCGCGACCGGGATGGACCTGATCGCGCTCTGAGCGGTGGGGCTCGCCTTGACCTTGCTCCACGGCATCCTGGACAAGACTTGCCCCATCAGGCACGAGTCGGTGAGAGCGGCGACGACGAGTCCAGCGCTGATCGCGTACGCGACGAACCGTGCGCCGGGCCACAGGAACTCGGCCAGCAGCAGACTGGCCAGCACGATCAGCCCCGCGGTGAACCGCACTTGCCGTTCGATGCTCCATCGGGCCGTGCCGTGCACGACCTGCCCTCCCGCGGCCTCGAATGCGGGCACACCGCCGGTGAGCACGGTCGCGGTCTGCACGCCGATCCCGGCCAGTCGCTGCTGGGCCTGGGTGGCGCGGTTGCCGGTCTGACACACCAACACGGCGCGGTGCCCGAGGCGGTCGGCCAGGTCGGCGGTGTGCTCGGTCAGCAACGGCAGCGGCACGTTGTAGGAGCCGTGGATGTGCATGGTCTCGAACTCCGCAGGCGAGCGGACATCGATGATGGTCAGGTCGTTGTGCAGCTCGCACCACTGGGCGAGCTCCTCAGCAGAGATCGTCCTCAGAGCAGCGGAGTGATCGTCCATGAGCAGGGGTTTCCTTTCGGATCGGAGACGGCGCCAGACGCCCGCGAACAGGCGGCTCGGCACACAAGGGGACGGCGCTTGGAGGTCGGGGGGGTCGGTCAGGACCGGGCGGGCTCGGCCTGGGTCTGGCGCCAGGCGTTCCAGGCGTTGTAGCTGCCATCCAGCTCCACGACGTCGTGACCGGCGCGCCGCAGGGCGCTGGCGGCAACGGTGTTGCGCATCCCGGACTGGCAGTAGGTCACGATCGTCCCCGAACCGGGAAGTTCGTCCTGATGCCACAGCACGCGGGCGGCGCTGAGCTGGGTCGCGCCGGGGATGTGGCCTGAGGCGTACTCACCGCGCTGGCGCACGTCCAGCAGTAGCGCGGCATCGAAGCCGGCCAGGTCGGCGGGGTCCAGGAGCGGCGGCACGAAGTGGGGCAGTCCCTCGATCGTGGTGACGTAGCCGGCGGTCTGGTCGATACCCACCCGCAGCAGCCGGTCCGCGAACCACTGCGCCGCGTCCTTGTCGTCGGCCAGGACCACGAGCGGGCGGGAGTCGGTCTCGGGGTCGTAGGCCCACGCGGCGTAGGTGGCGGACTTGGGGCCGTCAGGGATGTTCAGCGAGCCGACCACCGTGCCCTCATGGGCGCGAGCAGGTGGGCGGGTGTCGACGAAGGTGATCTCGTCACGACCCAGCTGTGCGGCCACGTCCTCGATCGTCAGCTCCGCAACGGGGGCGCGGTCTCCGAGGACGGTGGGACCCTCGCGGTTCTGCTTCTTCATCCGTGCGAAGTAGGCGTGCGCGTCCGGCTGACCGTCCAACAGCTCATCGATGAACCCCTGCTCGTCATCGGCCGCGAGGTGCCGGCTCCACCAGGCGTTGGTCCGCTCGTACCCGACCGTGGTCGACGGCAGCGCACCGAGCGCCTTGCCGCAGGCGCTGCCGGCGCCGTGGCCGGGATAGACCTGGACGTGATCGGGCAGTGTCAAGAACACGTTCCGCAGACTGCTGAACAGCTGCCGGGCGCCTTCGAAGCGCGTGTCCACGCCGCCGGCGGCCTCATCCAGCAGATCGGGGCGGCCCAGGTCGCCGGCGAACACGAAGTCGCCGGAGATCAGATAGCCCGGCTCGTCGGCGAAGGCGCCGTCGGTGACCAGGAACACCAGGTGCTCAGGGGTGTGACCGGGTGTGTGTCGTGCCTGGATCGTGATGTTGCCGATCGAGATCGTGTCGGTGTCATGGAGGCGTCGGGCGTCGAAGCCGTACTGCCAGTCGGCTCCGCCCTCGCCAGAGACGTAGACCTCTGCGCCGGTGGCTGCGGCCAGCTCGCGCGTCCCGGACAGGTAGTCGGCGTGGATGTGGGTCTCGGTGACCGCGACGATCCGCATGCCGTGCTTGGCGGCGAGCGCCAGGTAGTCCGCGATGTCGCGGCGGGCGTCGATGACGACCGCCTCACCCTTGGCCTGGCAGCCGATGAAGTATCCGGCCTGGGCCAGGTCCTCGTCGTAGATCCGTTCGAGAAGCATGCGCGTCCTTCCATCGATTGGGTAGATACCCCTGGGGGTATTTCTAGGTTGCCATACCCCCACCCGTATTTCAAAGACGGCTGATGGCCGCCCCTCGAGCCGCATCGGCCGCGCTGTCGGGACGGCGAGCTGTGCGGTCGGCAGTGATCGGTGCCGCCTGAGCCGGGTGACGTCAGTCCTCTTGGCAGCCGAGATTCAGCGCTCTGCCCGGGGTCGCGAACTGGTGCACTGCGTCGACGAGCGTGGCGCGAGAATGGCTCGTCCGATTGTGTCCGGCGGCTCGGTCGCAAGCGTTCCCCAGCAGTCGCCGACGGCTGTGTGCTGTCGCGTTGTGTCGGGGTGGAGTGTGTCAGCGGCCGAAGAGGCGGGAGAAGAACCCTCCCGTGGAGGACCCTTTCTGCTCCTTCTGATGGCCGGCGCACCACTGCCCGGCGGGCACCGTGGCCTTGACGTCGGCGATGTGCTGGCCACATCCCGCCCAGGTCGTCTTGCCGCAGGTCTTGCAGGTCACAGGTCGGCACATTGGGGGCTCCTCCTCGAAGGTTTCAGAAAAAGTTGGGGGTTGGGTTCTCGGACTCGTTGGGTGGGTGATGTCAGCTGTCAGGTCGACACCATCGGGGACCGAGGGCGTCCAGCGTCGGGATCGCGGTGACATCGGACTCGGCGGGTGGGTTCTGGCTTCGCCCTTCGTGTCGCCCTTGCCGAACGCCGCGTCCAGGAGCGGTCGCTGGCGCCGCCTGGATGGCGGGCACGATCGCCCGGGTGCGGACTGCGCCCCCTGGTCCTTCGCGATCTCTATGTGCACCACATCGATACTATACCCCCGGGGGTATCTGCGGCCGATCGCGAACCGTCTGGCAATGGCGAGAGCGCTCCAGGGCTGGGCTCGCTGACTGGAGTCGTCCGACTCAGGTGCCGGCGTGCTAGATCGACTATGCTACATAGTAACTATGGCCGGTAATCGAGCAAAGAGGTCGATCGCAGGCAGGAACGGAGTTGGGGTATGTCGGATTCGCGTAGGCGGAGGGGTGGTCGGTCACGACGCGGACTCGGCATGGTCGGTGCGGTGCTGGGAGTCGGTCTTATCGCGGCCGGTGGGGTGACGTTGGTGGGTCTTCTCGCGGCGCCGCAGACGGTGGAGTACGCCTACGGGACGGTCAAGACCGCACTGACAGGGAGCGTTGATGCGGCGCGGGAGGACCTGTTCGGCGATCTGCCCACGGTGAATCTGGGCGCGACCGGTGGCGTGCGTGAGCTCGACGGGTGCGATGGCACCTTCACCGAGATGAGTTCGTACGAGCGCGACGGGGTTCCGCCAGTGTGGGCGGCGCATAACAACTGCCACGGCGACGTGCTGCTTGCGTGGGAGGTCGGCCAACGCGTGCAGATCGAGGGCAGCGATCAGGTATACGAGGTCACGGATATCCGCCACACGCCCAAGACATGGGCGACGACCGATGACCTCCTCGGGCTCGGTGGATCGCTCGCGCTGCAGACATGCTTCTACGGCGAGGACCGGATGAAGTTCGTGGGGCTCGAACCCGTGGAGCCGTGAGGGGGGGGGTGGATGGATCGCGCTAGCGATCGCAGGAGCCTTGCCCTGACGGACAGACTCTTGCCGGGTTCTGTGATGGAAACTGTGTGAACGCTGAGTCTGAGCACCCCACACCGCAGCCCGCCAAGGTGTTCTGCGGTCGCCGGCCGTTTGCACCGATTCTCGCTCGCACGCGAGTTGTCGAACGGCCGGTGGGCCCGTTCGCCTACGACTGCGGGAAGGTGGTTGTTGTCAGGTCGGGTTCGGCGATTCTGTTCAGCGAGTTCGGACCGAAGCCGGTCCGTGTCGGTGACGCGGTGATTCTCGGGGCGAACGTGCTGTGTGGCTCGGAGCCCGAGGGGCATGTCACCGTCACCACGATCTATCTGGATACGGACTATGTGATCGACCAGGTGTTCTGGCAGCACGCTGGGTTGTTGCAGGATCGGCTGGAAGCGCAGGGGTTCGCCGAGACGATCTATTCCGAGCCGGCGCAGATACTCCGCCTGGGTGAGGAGCGCGCGGGGATGTTGATGCCGTGGCTGGATGAGCTAGTTGAACGGAGCATCGAGGGTGGCTTCGCCCGGAACTTCTACCGGATGCAGGCGGTGTGGTTCAGCATCGCGCATGTGATCGCCCCGTTCGTGAAGGTCTCGCCGGTGCGGATATCGGCGTCGCAGCGTGTGCGTGTTCGGCCTACTCTCCCGCGACATCGCCGGTTCGCGCCGTTGCGTGCCGAGGCCCGCCAGGCGGCCGAGCTGCTGCGTCAGGCGCCCGCGGAGCAGTGGACCCTCGATGCCCTGGCTGCTCGGGTGCATCTGTCACCCTCGCAGCTCAGCCGGGTGTTCACCGATGCCTACGGCAAGACGCCCCTGACGTATCTGACGATGCTGCGTGCCGAGCACCTTGCCAGGTCTCTGCGGGAGACCGACCTGCCGATCGAGACCGCGATGCGTCAGGTCGGCTGGCGCAGCCGCGGACACGCCGCCCAGCAGTTCCGCAAGTACGTCGGGCTTACCCCCACCCGATACCGGCAACTGACCTTGCGCGCGAGCTGAACGCGCTCCCGATCTGAGCATCACGAGCGGGATATCGGGAGCATCCCCGCACCGGAGCACACAATGCACCGGTTTCCTGGTAGGCCGGTATGTCCTACGTCAGGCGCACCACGAGTTCTCCTGACGGCCAACCTACCGACCTCGTAGTCCGCTGACCGTCTCGACACACCTGCTGGTTCTCCTGGCGCACCTCGTTGGTGCACCGCCGCCCTCTCCTGGGGCGCGGTCTATGCCGGGAGGAGGCCAGAGCAGATGGCGACGAGGCAGGAGGCCCGCGAAGCACGCGAGACGAAGCTCGACGAGCTGCACGAGAAGCTGGCCGGCGCCGTCGAGCAGCTCGTGTCCGGCCCGGATTGGGCGCGGGCGCTCGCGTTCGCGGCGCGGTTCCGGTCGAGGAGCTTCAACAACACCCTGCTGATCTGGGTGCAGCATCACGGCGCCTACGAGCAGGGCCGGGTGCCGGAGCCGTTTCCTTCGTACGTGGCCGGCTACAAGCAGTGGCAGCAGCTCGGTCGTCAGGTGGAAAAGGGCCAGCCCGGCTACCAGATTCTCGCTCCCGTGACTGGCCGGTTCGCCACCGCCACCCCGCAGGACGCGGAGTCCTGGCGGCGTCTGGGGAAGGGCGAGAAGCCTCGGCCGGGTGAGGTGGTGCGCTCCAAGATGGTCGGCGTCCGCCCAGCGTATGTGTGGGACACGAGCCAGACCACCGGCGACCCGATTCCCGAGCCGCCGACACCGCGGCTGCTGGAAGGCGAAGCGCCCGCGGGGTTGTGGGACGGCCTGGCCGCGCAGGTCCAGGCGGCTGGGTTCGCGGTGCAACGGGTGCCGCACGAGGGCATGATCCACGGCGCGAACGGGATGACCGACTACACCGCCAAGACCGTGGCGGTGCGCCAGAGCATGGATCCCGCCGCGCAAACCAAGACCCTCGCGCACGAACTCGGCCACGTCCTGCTGCACGGCCCCGACGCCGAGGAGGCCCGTCAGCATCGCGGCATCGGCGAAGTCGAAGCCGAGTCCGTGGCGCTGATGATCGGCGCCGCCCACGGAATGGACACCAGCGGCTACACGATCCCGTACGTGTCGACCTGGGCCGCCCGCGTCGACGGCAAGGAGCCGGTGGAGGTGGTCAAGGCCGCCGGGGAGCGGGTCCGCAAGGCCGCCCTGACAATCCTGGACCGGCTCGACACGGTGCAGGTCGGTGACGGTACTCCACCGGGTCTGGACCGGGAGGCAGCCCATCGCGGGGCACCCGTACCCGTACGACCGGCACCGGAGCCGTCGCGGCAGGTGGCGTCGTTGCCGGAGCCAGGTGCGCGACCCGTTCCCGCGCCGGCGCTCGAGGGGCAGGGTCTGTGATGGCCGAACACGGTGCAGTCGCCTCGGTGCTGCTTCGAATGAGCGGTGCGTGGCCGTTGTCGGCGGCTGCGCGGGAGTTCGCCACCGCGGGGGTGCCGGTCTTCCCCTGTGCGGCGTATGGGAAGCGGCCGGCTACCGAGCACGGTTTCCACGACGCCACCACCAACCTCGATCAGATCGAGGCGTGGTGGCGGCAATCGCCGGGAGCGAACATCGGCGTCCCGACCGGTGCCGCCTCAGGCACGGTCGTGGTGGATGTCGATGTCCACGGCCCAGTCGATGGCCACGCCAGCTTCGACCGCGCCCACCGCGCCGGGCTGGTGGAGCGGTGGGAGCTGCTGGTGCGCACGCCCACGGGCGGGATGCACGCCTACTACCCGACCGCACCCAGCACGGAGCAGCGGTCGTGGCAGGCGGCCCGCGCTGGGATCGACTTCCGCGGTGACGGTGGCTACATCATCGTCCCGCCCTCGGCCCGCTCCATCGAGGGCACCACGGTCACCTACGGGGTCGAAACGATCAACACCGGCCCCGCCAGCACGCTGGATGCGCAGCGGCTGCGGGACTTCCTCGACCCCCGCCCAACCCCCAGCCGCGCCACGTCTCCCGGTCTGGATCGGGATGTCGATGTGTCGCGGCTGGCGGCGTGGGTCGCTGCCCGTGGCGAAGGAGAGCGGAACCGTGGGCTGTTCTGGGCGGCGTGCCGACTCGCCGAGAACGGGCTCCCGGCGTCGGTTGCGCTCGATGTGCTCACCGCGGCCGCCGGGCACGCCGGGCTCGCCGCGCGCGAGATCACCACCACGGTCCGCTCCGCGTACCGCACCGTCCACCCGGCCACCGCCCGGCGCAGACCGTCCTCATCAGTCGGAGAGACGGTGCGGGGCGTCTCACCACCGGCTGCGGACGGCTGGTTCAGCCGCGACGCGTCCGCTCGACCGGTGCCGGGGCCGGGGCCGGGGCCGGGGCCGGGGCCGGGGCCGTCAAGGATGCGGGGGCTGTGATGAGCACCCCAACCGCAACGGGTGCGGCGGGTCGCCGGTGGGCCGTGGTGACGGCGGTGTCGGGGACGGTGTTCATCGCCGCCGGAGCGTTCTGGCTGTCGTTCACCGCGCTGGCAGACCTCGCCGCCCGAAGCGGTGTCGGGGACGGGCAGGCGTGGGCGTGGCCGCTGATCGTAGACGGCATCATCGTCGTCGCCACCGTCGCCGTCGTCGCCCTCGCCGGTCAGAGGACGGCCTGGTACCCGTGGGCGCTGCTGATCGGCGGCGCCGCGGTGTCGGTGACCGCCAACGCGATCCACGCCGTGGTCGCCGCCGATGCCGACGTGCCTGGAGTGCTCGCCGCATCGGTGGCGGCGGTGCCACCGGTGGTGCTGCTGGCCATCACGCACCTGACCGTCATCCTCACCCGCCCCACACCCGGCGGAGGCGGCGGTCCGGCATCCAACCTCGCGGCCTTGGACTCCACGATGCTCGATGCCCCGGCGCAGCGACGCCGCCTAGAGCTGACGGTGCCGCCCCACGCAGATGACCCCGCATTCGGGATGCAGCCACTGGCCGATGACACACCTTCCGCGGAACGCAGGAGCCGAGCCTCGGCGCTGCGGAACGCGGGCTGGTCGAACAAGCGCATCGCCCGCGAACTCAGCGTGCATCCCTCCACGGTCGGGCGCTGGTTCGCGAGCGCGCACCTTCCTGACAGCAACGATGGCGAGGAGGCCACCCCATGAATGGGAACCCACACGAACAGCACGAGCGGCGACAGCCGGTCCCTGAGCCCGAACGCGAGCGCGAGCCGGTCGACCCGACCAGCACACCGGACGCAGTGGAATCCGCCCACGTTCGCCGCGACGACCCGGAGCACACGCCGCTGGCTGCGAGGCGGGCGCGGGGTGTGGAGTGGGTGCGCCCCACGGACCTCATCGCCCGGCACACTGCGACAGTCGCGGGGCGGGGTATCGACTTCGAGGCCGAACTGGCCCGCCGCGCCCGCACGCCGATCACGAATCGGATGCACGACCTCGCCGACCGGGCACGCCGGTTGCCGCCGCTGTCCGCGTTCGGCCGCAGCGGCACCAGCGGATCAGGCCCGGTGCGCTCTGGTGTGGGGATGAACAGGTGAGCGGCGATGACCACCACGACACACCACGAGCACGATGGCGCCGGCGAGGATTTCACGACCGGTGAGGGCCTGCGGACTCTGCTGACCCGGTTGCACGAGGCGGGCTAGGGCGCGTGGGCGTCCGACCCGTCCGCGCGCGAGCTGATGGCCTATGCGGCGGAGAAGTACACCCCGCTGGCGCGCAAGCACGGCCTGGACCCGTGGGAGGCAGCATCGGCGGCGTTCGATGCGATGCAGTACGCCTCCACGAGGCGGGCCGATGACCCGTGGGCGATGGTCACCCACGGGGTGCGGATCACCTGCATCTTCGAGGAACGCGCACAAGGACTGCTCTGCTCGGTCCACCAAGCCCGCCGCCCGCACGTCTCGGCCTTCCACGACCCGGAGCGGTTCGGCGACCGGGACAACCCGCTGACCGACTACCACCCCGCCTTCCACATCCACGACCCCGCCCCCGGCGACACCGACCCGGAGGCCACCGCCGACAGCGGCGGGTCGGGGTCGGATCAGGCGTGCATGTCCGCCGGATCGGCCAGCGAGGACGCCCTTGGCCTGCTGTGCCTGCTGGGCTGGCCAGCGGAGACCGCCCGGGCCTCGGTGGAGCACGTGTGCGGGGCGCTGATGCGGGCCGGCACCCGGCAGTCCGCGTACGAGGCGTTGCGGCGGGACCGGCACGCCCGCGCCCTGCTGGACCTTCCCAGCCGATCCTGGACCGTGCTGCTGCGGGCGCTGCTGGGCAACCCGCACCCCGCCTACGCCGCCACCAGTGCGGGCAAGGGAGTGCTGCTGCGACTGCTGATCGGTGAGACGCTGCCGGTGCTGTTGCGCGATGACGACCTGGTGCTCTCCCTGGCCCTGGCTGCACCACGGCGCCGTGCCGCGGGGGGTGGGTCGCGGTGAGTTTCGATCCGGGACACATCGAGCTGGAGTGGGTGCTCGACTCCATCAAGGTCGGCCGACGGCACCGCACCGAGCTCGGCGACATCGACGAACTCGCCGCCTCGATCGAACGCGACGGCCTCCTGCAACCCATCACCATCACCCCCGACGGTGTGCTCGTGTGTGGCGCGAGGAGGCTCGCGGCGATCAAGAGGATCGGGGAGAAGAAGGTCAACGTCTGGGTCCGCTCCGGCCTCTCCGACCGGCTCGGACAACTCATCGCCGAGCAGGACGACAACATGCTCCACAAGCCCCTCACCCAGCGCGAGTCCGCCGCGTTGTACCGGGAGCTGAAGCAGGTGATGGCTGAAGACGCCGCCCGCCGCAAGGTCTCCACGCAGTTCAGCAGCGAGCATCAGCCCGGAGTTGACGGTCCCGGAAATTTGCCGGGACCGTCAACCGCACTCGGTGAGGCCCGCGCGCAAGCCGCCGCGATGATCCCCGGCGCCGCGTCGTACAAGACAATGGAGAAGATCGGCCATCTCGAACGCATCGCCGCCGACTCCGCCCAACCCGAAACCCTCCGGGCCGAGGCACGGGCGGGGTTGGAACAGATCGAGGCCGGCGCCCCAGTGCACCCGATCTTCCAAACCGTCCGCGACGCCGCGACGATCGCGAAGGAGTCGCGGGAGGCCGACCTGCACCAGATGGCCGACGAGGCCGTCGCCCGCGCCACCGCCGCCAGCAAACAGAAAGGCAAGACTCCGGCACCGAGGCCGGTGCCGCTGATCGGCGCCGATGGGGACCCGGTGCGGTATCCGGTGCGCGCCTTCATCCACACCTGGGGCGAGCTGACCCAGTGGTGGACACACTACGACCCAGACCAACTCGCCGCCGAGCTGACCGACGAGCAGATAGCGGGGTTCTTGGACACCGCCGAAGGCACGAGCGAGTTCGCCGAGGAACTGCGCGCCGCATGCGACCGCCGGGCAGCCGACGACGCGCCCTCGGCACGGGGGTACCTGCGCGCTCTTTGACCGATCGGCCTGAGCGTGAGGGAAAGGGTGCGCGCACCTGTCGGGTATGAAGACCTCTCTCGCGTCCTCTGATCCTCGCTCCCGTCACCGCTTCATCGCCCTGGTCGCCGCTCTGGTCGCGGTCGTGGTGCTGGCCGGGGTCGGCGTCTACGGCCTCGTGGCCGGACCGCCTCCGAGCGACCCGCGCCCCGGCAGCGGCGACGGCGCCACGCCGGGGCCGATGATCACCACTCCCGGTGACCCTGCACCGACCGGATCCCCGCAGCTGCCAGTGGTCATAGCCTCCGATGATCCGGAGACGTTCGCCGGCAATGCCGCCGAGGCGTTGTTCGCCTGGGACACCGCCTCCGGGCTGATGCCCTTGGACTACACCAGCGTCATCCTCGGCGTCGGTGATCCCTCCGGTGCCGAGCAGGCCGGTCTCGCCTCCGATGTCACCGCCTATCTGCCCTCGCGGGAGGCGTGGATCGAGCTACGGCAGTACGAGACCGCCCAGAACCTGACCATCGAGAACCTGTTCGTGCCCCAGGCGTGGGATGAGGCGGTGGCCCAGGCCCAGCCCGGCCAGCTCGCCGACGGCACCATCGCCTACACGATCGAGGGCACCCGCCACCGCACCGGAGTCTGGAACGACGAGCAGGTGACCTCCGAGCATGCGGTGTCGTTCACGGTCTTCCTCGTCTGCGCGCCGACGTACGACACCTGCCGTCTGCTGCGGCTGTCCCAGCTCGACAACCCCCTCCGATAACGGGGTGGTCGCTCGTGCTGCAGAAGGTCGCCGTCGCCGCGCTGGTCCTGGTGTTCTTCGGACCTGCGCTGGCGTTGCTGTCGGTCGGGGTGCTGATGAACCCCGCCGCGACCGCCTCCGCGACCTGTGTCGTCGAGGGCGAAGTCACGGTCGGAGACGTCCCCGACAAGCTGGAGGTCACCACCGCCAACGGTGAGACATTCACGCTCAACCGCGCCCAGCTCACTCACGCCACGACGATCATCGAGACCGGCTCCGCGATCGACGGAGTGAGCCGCGACGGCCTGGTGATCGCGCTCATGGCCGCGCTCACCGAATCCACCCTGCGGCAACTGTCCAACACGAGCGCCTACCCGGAGTCGGCGAACTACCCCAACGACGGCGACGGCTCCGACAACGACAGCCTTGGGCTGTTCCAGATGCGGCCACAGTCCGGGTGGGGCACCGTCGCCGAGCTGATGGACCCCGTCTACCAAGCTGAGGCGTTCTTCGGCGGACCCACCGGCCCCAACCACCCAAGTCCCCGGGGGCTGCTGGACATCCCCGGCTGGGAGCAGATGGACAAGGGCGAGGCCGCCCAAGCCGTCGAAGTGTCCGCGTATCCGGACCGGTACCGCAACTACGAGCCGGTCGCCGAGACCATCCTGACCGCCCTCACCACCACCGACGCGAGCAGCACGGCCAGCACGAGTGGCGGCGAGATCGTTCCGGTAGCGCAGGCTGTCGGGCCGGAGTCCTCGCGGGTGGTGTTCCCGGTCCCGGAGGGCACCTGGGTCCTGACCTCCGAGTACGGGCCACGGGTGCACCCGATCACCGGGGAGGACTCCTTCCACACCGGCACCGACTTCGCTGCCCCGGACGGCACCCCACTCCTCGCCGCCGCCGACGGCACCGTCACCGTGGCGGAGTTCTCCGGCGGCTACGGCGGTCTCATCGTCATCGAACACACCATCGACGGGCAGACGGTCGCGACGGCGTACGGACACATGTGGGAGCACGGCATCCACGTCCAGGCCGGCGACACCGTGACCGCCGGGCAGCACATCGGCGACATCGGCTCTTCGGGCAACTCCACGGGTCCGCACTTGCATTTCGAGGTCCGCATCGGCGGGACCGACGGCGAGCACACCGACCCTGCCGCCTGGCTCAACTCCCATGATGCGGCCGACCTGCCCGAACCCGAGACCGGCACACCCGGCCAGGGCTGCGACCCCGAGAACGACGGTTCGCCGGGCGGGGCGCCGGAGCCGTTCGAGGGCGACCCGAACCAGATGGTCGACGATCCCACCACCGACGGGCAGATCACCGCCCGCATGCTGCACCTGTACCAGCAGACCATCGCCGCGTTCCCCGACACGAGCTGGTCCTGCTACTCACCCCGCCCCGGCACCGTCTCCGAACACCCCCTCGGCCGAGCGTGCGACGGAACCTTCGGCAACCCCATCGGCACCCACCCCACCCCGGCACAACGCGAACTCGGCTGGCAGGTAACTAACTGGATGCAGGAGCACGCCGAGGCCCTGGGCGTGGAGTACCTCATCTGGGACGGCAAGATCTGGTCCCTGGCCCGCGACAGCGAGGGCTGGCGCCCCTACGACGGCGGCGGCATGCACGACGCCGACGATGTGACCGGCGGCCACTACGACCACCTCCACGTGACCGTAGCCCTGAACTAGCAATTGTTCGCTTACATCTGATGTACGAATGACGCGTCGGATACATGTGACAGAACGGCACAGCCGGGCCACTGCGGCCACTGAACCGGCGCCCGCAGCCCGCGTAGCGGCACTCCTCTGGTGGGGGCCGAAGGCCCGGCGCGCGAGCGCAGCTCGCCCTGGACCAGCGGGTCGCACCTACCGGCATGAAGGCTATTCCGGCGGTTCGATCATTGGACGTTCGCGGTGGTGATGACACGTGAACGTGTTCCCCGACTTCGACGGCCTCGGTGGGATCGGTGACCTGCGTGAGGTCATCGGCGCGCTGCTGACCTTCGTGCTGATCATCGCCGTGCTGATGCTGATTGTCTGCGCCGTCATCTGGGCGATCGCGAGCAGCAACGGCAATCAGGTGGCCGCGACCAAAGCGCGGGTCGGGGCTTGGACCGCTGTAGGAGCTGCGGTCCTCGCCGGCGGCGGGGTGGCCTGGATGAACTGGCTGATCAGTCTCGGTGACCAACTCTGACCCCGCATCCGCCGCGGCGGTCTTCTCCTGCTGCATAGCGCTGTCCGCCCACTAACGGGCGGGCGGCGCTACGTCGTTCCGGCACCTTTCGGTCAGGTCGCCTCGAGCCAGGTCGAGGGACGAGGAACGCGCGGGTGCACCTCAGGGATGAACCCCGTCTGCGCATTCCGCCCTGTGCGGGTCCGTCCGTCAGGAGACACACCGTGTTCGACCTCATCCCCGCTCTGTCCGCCGTCCCGGCCGTGCTGCCGATGGACATCAACATCGACCCCAACGACTCTGGCCTTCCCGGCATCGGTCAGCTCCGCACGATCGTCGGAGCGGTCATGACCATCGGCCTCATCCTCTCGGTGCTCGCGCTGATCATCAGCGCGATCGTGTGGGGCTTCGGCGCCAACTCCTCCAATCCCCACCTCGCGGGCAGGGGAAAGGTCGGCGTGCTCGTCTCCTGTGGCGCCGCGGTGATCTGCGGCGCGTCGGTGACGCTCATCAACTTCTTCTGGAACGTCGGGCAGCAGGTCTGAACACCCATCGAGCAAGGAAGTGGGTCTTGTGATGGGTGTCTGCGACGTCCCTGTCATCTCCTCCGTCTGCGACGCCGTCGGTGAGGGCGCCGCCAGCCTGGTCGCGGCACCTTTCGACTGGCTTGCCCAAGCGATGGGCGCTGCCGCCGGGTGGCTGTTCGAGGCCGTCTGGGCGGTGTTCGACACCACGACCCTGGTCGATGTCACCAGCGAGGAGTACGTCAGCGTCTACAACCTGCTGTTCGGCATCGCCGTGTTCGTGATGCTGCTGTTCTTCTGCCTGCAACTGATCACCGGCCTGATCAGACGCGACCCCACCGCGCTCTCCCGAGCCGCGTTGGGGTTGGCGAAATCGGTGCTCGGATCGTTCGTGGTCATCACCCTCACCGCGCTGCTGCTGGAGATCGTCGACCAGCTCTCCATCGGCATCATCCAAGCAGCCGGGGAGACCACCGAGTCGATGGGCGACAAGATCGCCCTGCTCGCCGCCGGCTTGGTCGGCATCAACATCGCCGCCCCCGGCGTCGGAGCGATCATCACCATCTTCCTCGCCGGCCTGGCGATCGCCGCCGCCGCGATCGTGTGGCTCTCGCTGCTGGTGCGGAAGGCGCTGCTGCTGGTGGCGATCGTGTTCGCCCCGCTGGCGTTCTCCGGCGCCTCGTGGGACGCCTCGCGGGGGTGGATCAGCAAGTGGGCGATGTTCGTGATCGCCCTGATCGTGTCCAAGCTCGTGCTGGTTGTGATGTTCCTGGTCGCGATCACCCAAGTCTCGGCGCCGATCGACGGAGACCTGGCCTCGGTGGCCGACCCGATCGCCGGGATCGTGCTGATGGCGATGGCCGCGTTCGCGCCATATCTGACGTACAAGTTCATCGCGTTCGTCGGGTTCGACATGTACCACGCGATCGGCTCCGAACAGGACGCCAAGAACGCCCTCAACCGGCCCGTCCCGGTCCCCTCCAAGCCCGGCGGCAACGGCGGTAGCGAGCCGAAGAAGGTCCTCGACGGCAACGACGGCGGTGGTCGTGGGAAGAAGCCGCCGGAGCCTAAGCACCCCGCCCCCACATCGACCAGCGGCCCCACCGGCACCGCGGGCACGAGCGGGAGTGCGGCCGCGACCGCGGGCGGCAGCGGGTCTGCCGGTGCAGGCGCGGGAGCCGGTGCAGGCGCGGGAGCCGGTGCCGCAACTGCGGCCGGGCCGGCTGCGGCCGGGCTGGTGGCAGCGAAGGTTGCCAAGGACGCCGCCACGGCAGGCCCCAAGGCAGGCAAGGCCCTCGGCAACCAGGGTGAGCGCGCGGCCGACTCCGCGGGCCAGAGCGGTAATGCCCCGCCACCGTCCGCACAGGCCCCCCGACCGTCGACCCCGGCGCCGAAGACGCCCACGGCGGGCCTCTCGTCCGGGCCGTCGCAGCCGGAGTCGCGTCCGCCGAAGCAGCCCCCGCCGCCGGTACCGAAGCCGACCGGAAAGGAGTGACTTCTGATGTCCGCGAAGCAGAACGAGCCCGCCGCGTCGTCGGCGGAGCTGGTGCCGGTGAAGTTCTCCCGCCTGACCCGCCGCGGAGTGCTCCTGGGGCTGTCGCTGGCGCAGCTCATCACCCTCGCCATCGGCATACTGTCGATCGTCGGTGCCCTGTATGCCGGTGGCGGCATCCTGCTCGTCTACACCGCCCCCGTCTGGGTAATCGCCGCCTGCTTGACGTGGATACCTGTGGTGGGCCGGCCGGCGGTGGAGTGGCTGCCGGTGGCGTGCTGGTGGCTGTGGCGCTCCACCGGCGGCCAGCTCCTCTACCGACGCAGGGTGGTCAAGCCCCGGCCGGTGGGCACGCTCGCGTTGCCCGGCGACCAGTCGCGGTTGCGGGAGTACACCGACCCCGATACCGGTGCCGGGATGATCCACGACCCCACCTCCGGCACGCTGACGGTGGTGTGTGAGGTGACGCATCCGGCGTTCGTGCTCCTCGATCCGGGTGAGCAGGAACGGCGCGTCACCTCCTGGGGGCGCGTCCTGGCGACTGTCTGCCGGTCCGGGCGGATCGCCACCTTGCAGGTGCTGGAGAGGACCTTGCCGGACTCGGGCACCGGGCTCGCGGAGTGGTGGGAGGCGCACGGCACAGCCGACGACACCTGGGCTGCACAGACGTACGCCGAGCTGATCGACCGTGCCGGGCCGGCCGGCGAGCGACACGCGACCACCCTGTCGCTGGCGCTGGACATGAACGCGAGCGCGCGGCAGATCAGGACCGCCGGCGGCGGCCTGCGTGGCGCGGCCGCGGTGCTGCGGCAAGAGATGAACACCCTGATCGCCGCGCTGCGCTCAGCCGACCTGGCACCGTCCGGGTGGCTCTCGCCGGGGCAGATCGCGGTGATCCTCCGCAGCGCGTATGACCCGGCGATCGCCGCGACCCTGGAGCGCCACGGGCAGCTCGGTCAGTCCCTCGCCACCGCCGGACCGGTCGCGGTCAACGAGTCCTGGTCGCGGCTGCGCACCGACTCGGCCCACCACGCGGTGCTGTGGGTCTCCGAATGGCCCCGCTCGCTGGTCTATCCCGGCTTCCTGTCCCCGGTGCTCCTCTCGACGGGGATTCAGCGGTCGTTCTCGTTGCTGTGCACGCCGATGCGCTCCGACCAAGCGGCCCGCGACATCCGCAAGAAGAAGGTCGAGCACATCAGCGATCAGGCACAGCGGGCCAAGATCGGACAGATCGAGGACGCCGCCCAGACCGCGGAGTACCACGACGTGCTCCAGCAGGAAGCCGACCTCACCGCCGGCCACGGCGTCCTGCGCTACACCGGCCTCATCTCCGTCTCCGCGGCCACCGTGGAAGAACTCGACGCGGGCGTGGCGGCGATCGAACAGGCCGCCATCCAAGCCTCCTGCGAGACCCGCCTCCTGGTCGGCCAGCAGGCCGCGGCGTTCACCGCTGCCGCGCTCCCGCTCTGCCGCCGCATCTGACCGCACTTGTACTCAGCAGGGGTTGGCGGGTGCACCTGACCGGTGGCCTCCGAATCGCGGAGGTGCTCGCCCGCGTCCAGGGAGGCCGCCATGCCCACGTTCCACGACCCGCTCACCGATGCCGCCGAGGCGTCCGAGGCGATGCGGGGTCTCTCCCACGCCAGCCGTGTGTTCGATGACCCGACCGACACCTACACCCTGTTCGGCGACCTCACCGCGGCCATGCGATCGCTGCGGCAGGTACTCGACCAGCTCGCTGCCACCCACCTCACCCACCGGGACCGGGCGCACCACGATGACGGCGACCACCTTGCCGGTGACCGCTCCGCGCTCGCCGCCGCCGAACTGCACCAGGCCAGCACCTTGCTCGACCAGGCCCACGACCACCTTAACGCCGCGTTCTCCCACTCCGGGCGGATCGCCTGGCACCCCGAACCAACGGCTGGCATCGGCAACGACGCCGTCGCGGCCACCCGCACGGTGTCGGCAGGGACGTTGAGGCTGACGGTCTGGCCGGATACCCCGGTGGGTGAGCACCAGCGCTACGCCTATCGCATCACCGACACCACCGATGGTGGGGAGGTGAAGGGACGGGATCTGTTCACCGGCGCCGGCCAGCCCGTCGATCCCGACCGCGCGATGCGGGATCTTGCGACCTTCCTGGGTGCCGCCGGGGAGGCCCGCCAGTACGCCCTCGACCATCCCGATAGCGAGCCCGAGCACGCGGGGTTGTTCCCGGGCTGGGTGGCGGAGGCTGCCCGTGTCAACGCCGACGCCCTTATCGAACTCACCGATGTCGCCGAGCAGACGGCTCCAGCTGAGGCGTCCCGACCTGAGCGGCGGTGGATCAGCGTGGTGTTCCTGCAAGGCGAGGAAGCCGACCAGGTTCTTGACGTGATCGACGCCGATGGCACCGCTGCGGCGATCGAGCATCTGAAGGGCTGGGACTACGGGGAAGAGACCACCCGGGCGGCGCTGGAGAACGGCTACGTCTACGACGAGCCCCCGACCGGAGCGCTGGACCGGGTGGTCACCGACGACGGCGCTGGCTACAGCCTGACCTACAACCCGTTCGCCGGACATGTCAGCCTCCTCCGCGAGCACCACACTCTGCCCGCCGACGCCCTCGACGATGCGGGCGTGGTGTCGGCGCGTGAGGCGATCGCCGGGATCGGCGGCCCCGCCCCTGAGTCGGAAGCGAGACAGGCGGCGTCCGAGCGGTCGCGGAGGGCGCCCGATCCGTCGTGGTTCGTTCACCCCGGCGCGGCCGCGGTGAAGCAGTCCCGAGGACTCTCGCTGTGAACGACAGTGAACGGGAGCGGCTGCACACCTCCGTCCTGGTCGCCCCCGCCGCCGAGCGACGGCGGCTGCGCAAGCAGCGCCGACAGGCCGCCGCCCGCCTCCAGGCTGAGCGACGCCAGACGGAGAATCTGGCCGCGCGGACCAAGGCCGAGGCCGAGAAGGCGGAGCGACGCGGGACGGCCTACCTGCCCGCCGCCGGCGAGCCCGGCCCGACGGCGCTCCGGTCGCCGGGCCGATTCCGGCTCCCTCGGCATCAGGACACCAGCGCGACGTTGGCTGGGGCGTATCCGTTCGTCGCCGAAGGCGGCCTCGGGAGTGATGGGGTTTTCGTCGGGCAAGACCTCTACTCCGGCGGCAGCTTCGTTTACGACCCCTGGGTCTTGTATGCCCGCGGCATCATCACCGCACCCAACATCGTCCTGGCCGGGATCGTGGGCTCCGGCAAATCCTCCCTCGCCAAGAGTCTCTACACTCGGTCGTTGCCATTCGGCCGCCGCGTCTACGTTCCCGGCGACCCCAAGGGCGAGCACACCGCCGTCGCAGAAGCGGTGGGCGGCCGGGCGATCGTCTTGGGCCACGGACTTCACACAAGGCTGAACCCCCTCGATGAAGGCCACCGACCCTCCGGCCTGTCGGATGAGCAATGGTCCTCCACGGTCGCCTCACGGCGTCGTGACCTGATCGGCGCCCTCGCCGAGACCGTTCTGGCGCGCGGGTTGACGCCGTTGGAGCACACTGCGATCGACCTCGCCCTGACCGCCACCGTTGCCGAGAACACGGTGCCGGTCCTCCCGATGGTCGTGGACCGCATTCTGTCCCCTCCTCTGGATGCCGACGGGCGGCTGGCTGAGGACGGGCGACTCGTCGGCCACGCTCTACGCCGCCTGGTCGCTGGCGACCTTCAGGGCTTGTTCGATGGACCCTCCACGGTCGCATTCGATGCGTCACTGCCGATGATCAGCCTCGACCTGTCGCGGGTGACGGAGAACTCCACCCTGATCTCGGTGCTGATGACTTGTTCGTCGGCGTGGATGGAATCGGCGCTGCTGGACCCCAACGGTGGGCAGCGGTGGGTGATCTATGACGAAGCCTGGCGGTTGATGTCCCACCCCGCGCTGTTGCGGCGGATGGATGCGCACTGGCGGCTGGCGAGGCATTACGGGATCGCGAACATGTTGATCTTCCACAAGCTCACCGACCTCGACAACGTCGGCGACCAGGGCTCCGCGATGCGCTCACTCGCCAACAGCCTGCTCGCCAACGCCGAGACCCGGATCATCTACCGGCAAGAATCCGACCAGCTCGGCCCCACCGCCGCCGCGCTCGGACTGACGGGGACCGAGCAGAAGCTCCTCCCGACCCTGGGGGTCGGGCAGGGGCTGTGGAAGATCAAGTCCAGGAGCTTCATTTCGCAGCACCAGCTCCATCCCGTCGAGCTGGAGCTGTTCGACACCAGCTCTCGGCTCACCTCGGGGGTGGCGTGATGACTCGCAAGCCCACGCGCCGAGCGACGTTTCAGCAGCCGGATGATACGCCGGTCGTGCTGCCACACGTCCTCATCACAGTCACCGAGAGCGGTGCCCTGGATGTCACCGTGGACGGGACGGCGTTCCCGCCACCGGCGGCGGGGACGGAGTGGACGCGGGGCACCTTCGGTCCGTTGATGGACGCGGTGACGAAGGACCGCACCATCGCCGTGCGGATCGAGGTCCACGAGGTCGACGGGACCGTGTTCACCGACCTCATCCGCTCCCGCAAACGCACAACACCCCCACCCACCGATGACGATGCGGCCGCGCCTGAGACCCGGCGTGCCCGCCGCGCCAAGCACACGCGAACCCCCGTCCTCATCGAGGTCACCGGGGACGGGTTTGTCCCTGGCGAGGACATCGCCGCCGCCGTCATCGTCTCCCACACCGACGCCACCGGCACCGGGGCGGCGCGCGCCCTACTCGACCAACGTCAGCTCGACTCCCTGGCCAAGAGTCCGCACGAGGTGGTCTTGTACGGGCGTATCTCCGGGACCGTCGTGGTCAGGCGGGTGTCGTGAGCAGCCCGCAGGGCCGGCAGACCGGCTCGCTCGGAGACGAGCTGACCAACGCCGCCCTCGTCGGCCTGATCGCCATGTTCGGCGTCGCGCTGATCCTGCGCGGCGCCGGCTCGGTCGCCGCCTTCGTCACCGGCACGCCGCAGCCGGACGCCGGGCCTGCCGCGGGGCTCGGGGTGCTGTTCCACCCCTCCGACCCGGCCACCGCACTCGCCGCCGAGGGTCTGAGCCCGGTGGCGTACTGGATCGTCACGATCGTTCTGCTGGCCGGGCTCGGCACGGGCGCCGGGTGGGTGTGGGTGCGGCTGCGCCGGCACACCCGCAAGATCGAGACCGACCCCCGCCGGCTCGCTGGGACCGCCACCGGCCACGAGGTGAAGACCCTCGCCTCGGGCAAGGCGCTGCTGCGACGAGCCGTCACCCTGCGCCCCTCACTCGACCAGCCGTCGGCGGCCGATGCGGGCTATCTGCTGGGCCGTTCCAAGGGCGCTCAGGTGTGGGCGAGTGTGGAGGACTCGATCCTGCTGATCGGCCCACCCCGTTCCGGCAAGGGCCTGCACGTGGTCATCAACGCGATCCTCGACGCTCCCGGCGCGGTTGTGACGACCTCGACACGACCGGACAACCTCACCGCCACTCTGAAAGCCCGCGGACGAGGCGGGCGACCGGTGGCGGTATTCGACCCGCAACATCTTGCCGAGGGCGTACCGGCGGGGATGCGGTGGTCACCGGTGCGGGGCTGTGAGAACCCGCTGACCGCGATGATCCGCGCGAACGGCCTCGCCGCTGCGACCGGCCTGTCCGCGGGCGGGGTCGAGTCCGGCGGGTTCTGGGAGGGCATGACCCGCACCGCGCTGCAATCCCTGCTGCATGCGGCAGCGCTGGACTCCCGGCCGCCCGCGGAGTTGTTCCGCTGGACCCTGGACCCGACCGCCGCCGCCGCCGCGGTGGCGATCTTGAACAACCACACCGACGCGGCGACCGGGTGGGCCGACTCGCTCGGCGCGATGATCGACTCCGACCCGCGTACCCGCGACTCCATCTGGCAAGGAGTCTCCCTGGCCCTGGGCGCACTGGCTGACCCCCGCGTCCTCGACGCCGTGTCCCCGGCGCCCGGTGAAGGGTTCGATCCCGAACAGTTCATCACCGGCCGCGGGACGCTGTATCTGCTGGCGACCGGGGCCGGCGCCGGCGCCTCGGCGGCGCTGGTGGCCGCGTTCGTCGAAGACCTCATCGAGACCGCCCGCACGATCGCCGCCCGCTCACCCGGCGCCCGTCTCGACCCGCCGCTGCTGCTCGCCCTGGATGAGATCGGCAACCTGGCCCCCCTGCCCAGCCTGCCGACGCTGATGGCCGAGGGCGGTGGCACCGGGATCACCACGATGCCGGTGTTGCAGTCTATGGCCCAAGCACGGGACAAGTGGAACGAGAACGCGGCCGGCGCGATCTGGGACGCCTCCATCGTGAAGATCATCCTCGGCGGCGCCTCCAACTCCCGCGACCTGCAAGACCTGTCCACGCTGATCGGGGAACGCGACGAATACACCGACAGCGTGACCCTCGGCGATCACGGCTCCCGCTCCAACCAACGCTCGGTGCGGCGCGTGCCGATCCTGCCGCCGGACCGGATCAGGACGCTGCCGTTCGGGACCGGCGTGACTATCCTGCGCTCCGCGCCACCGATCGTGACCGACCTGCGCGCCTGGCCCTCACGCCCCGACGCCGCCCAGCTCCGCACCGACCGGGCACAGGTCGAGGCACTGCTGCAAAGGACACCCGATGAGGCCCCGTGAGGGTGAGACGTCCACGGTGCGGGGGTGGCGGTGATGGCTCGGCGCCGGACGCCACCACCGGGCCAGCTCGAGTTGGACCTGTGGGGCCTCGACGAGGACACCGCCGACACCACCCTGACCGAGAACCTGACCACGGCCACAGCCGAGACCACCGCACCCGAGACGACCGCGACCGAGACCACGACGATCGAGGCGAGCGCGACCGCGGCGACTCCTGCCGAGATGACGGTGGCATCACTGACCTCGCCCGGGCCGCCGACGTCACAGCAGGAGAGGGAAGCAGATGAACCGGTACGGGACACGGGCGATGGAGCACTGGCGGAGGTACGCCCCGGACCGGGTGGCGGCGTTGGAGCACCCGCAGGCGTTCTTCACCGACCTGGGCGCCGAGATCGCGAGTCAGGTGTCGGACCTGTCGGCGAGACTGGAGACCAATCCGGCGCTGCGCCTAGAGATGACACGCTCTTCGGAGCAGACTTACTTGCAGGACGCGGCTCGTCGGATGACGGCGCGCAGGATCGCAGAGGAGGTCGTGATGAACCAGCTCGCCTGGGTCCACGACCCGAGCCTGCCGCTGGATCAGGCCCGCGAGGAGTGGGAGCAGACCCGACCGGCCGACGAGAACCTGATCGCCTGGGCCGAACGAGCACAGGACTCCCCGTACCCGATGTACTCGACGGTCGAGATCGAGGACAAGGCGACCGAGTGGGCGCTGCCGACCGAGTTCCTGGATGGGCTGCTGACAGCGGAGATCCCGAGCCGGTATCTGCAAGAGCACGCGGACGTGCTGGCGGAGGCGGCGACGATCCGGTTCCTGCGCGAGGTCCGCTAGACCCTGGCCCGTCGGCGCCCGTCGGGCCGCGGTTCGTCCCGGCCTCGCGGGACGACCTCGCGCCCTCGGGCGCGAAGGTGCGGTTCCGGGCGAACCTCGCCGCCGTCAACCTCTCGCGGTCGCTGGCTGCCGAGGGGCATGCGGCCACGGTCGAGCAGCAGCGGGTGCTGGCCCGGTGGTCGTCGTGGGGTGCCATCCCGGAGGTCTTCGACACCGCCAAACCCGAGTGGGCCAGTGAGCGGGCCGAGCTGCGCGCCCTGCTGGACGAGACGGAGTGGGACGCCGCGGCGCGCACGACGATCAACGCGCACTACACCGACCCGCCGATCGCAGCCGAGATGTGGCAGGCGCTGCACGGCCTCGGATTCACCAGCGGGCAGGTGCTGGAGCCGGGCTCGGGGCTGGGCACCTTCATCGGCCTCGCCCCCGCGGGCGCGGAGATGACGGGCGTCGAGCTGGACCCACTCACCGCGACGATCAGCCGCGCCCTGTATCCGCACGCGGATGTCCGCGCCGAGTCGTTCGCCGACACCCGTCTGCCCGAGGGGCACTTCGACGCCGCGATCGGGAACGTCCCGTTCGGCAACATCACCCTGCATGACCCGGTGCACAATGCGACGCGGCAGTCGATGCACAACCACTTCATCCTCAAATCGCTACGGCTGACCCGGCCGGGCGGGCTGGTGGCGGTGCTGACCTCGCACTACACGATGGACGCGCAGAACCCCGGCGCGCGGCGGGAGATGAACGCGCTGGCCGATCTGGTCGGCGCGATCCGCCTGCCTTCCGGAGCGCACCGCCGTACCGCTGGGACCGAGGTGGTGACCGATCTGCTGATCTTCCGCCGCCGCGAGGAGCATCAACCGCCGGCCGATGACCTGTGGGAGACCGTCACCCCGATCGGGTTGGACGGGAAGAAGATCAAGATCAACGCCTACTTCGACCATCACCCCGAGCACGTTCTTGGCAACCTCGGCATCGGACACGGCATGCACGGCGCACAAACGTTGACGGTCACCGGGGACCTGGAGCGGCTCGACGCCGACCTGCGAGACGTGATCGAGCAGGTCACCTTCACCGCCCGCCGCACCGGGCTGACCATGAGCCCGCGCACCGCGGCGCAGGAGACCCGCCGGGCCGCACACACCCCGGCACCGCCGGAGCGGTGGGACGGCAGCATCGTCCCCACCGACACCACCGCCCAGATCGGCGACAGGGGCAGGGACGGGAGCGGGTTCGGGGTCGTCGCCGCCGGGGCGATCGAGCCGCTGGAGGTGCCCAAGTCGGCCGCCGTCGAGCTGCGTGCCCTGCTGGGCCTGCGGGACGCGGCGACCCGGCTGCTGGCGTTGGAGGCCGCGACGGTCGATGACACCGACGAGATCGACGACGCCCGCGCTGACCTGGCGCGCGGCTACCAGAAGTACGTCGGCAGGTACGGGCCGTTGAACCGGTACACGCTGCGCCGCACCGGACGCACCAACGACGCCGGCAAGGACACATACGCCCGGATCGTCCCTACCCCGATCCGGATGCTGCGCTCTGATCCGTTCGGGCCGCTGGTGCTGGCGTTGGAGCAGTTCGACGAGACCGACCAGACGGCCAGCCCGGCCGCGATCATGACCCGCCGGGTCGTCGCGCCCCGCGCCGAGATCCAAGGTGTGGAGACCCCGGCCGACGCGATCGCGGTCAGCCTCGACAAGACCGGCGGCATCGACCTGCCGCTGATCGCCGACATGCTCGGCATGCCCGAACCCGAAGCCCGCGCGGCGTTGGACGCGCTGGTGTTCACCGACCCCGACACCGACGAGCTCGTCCACGCACCCGCCTACCTCTCCGGCGACGTGCGCACCAAGCTCGACGCCGCGCGAGAACGGGCAGGCGACGATCCCGCGTTCCAGGGCAACGTCGACGCACTCACCGACGTGCTGCCCGAGACCCTCGGGGTCGAGGACATCACCGCACGGTTGGGTGCGGTGTGGATCAGCGCCGAGGTCCACGAGCAGTTCCTGTCCGAGCTGCTCCGCACAGCTGAGGTGCGGGTGGAGAACCCCCTATCCGGGATGTGGGAGGTCCGCGGCGGCCGGGCGGGCCTGCTGGCCACCAGCGAATGGGGCACCGAACGCCGCCCCGCGCCCGACATCGCCCAAGCCGTCATGGAGCAACGAACGCTGTTGGTCTACGACGAGATCGAAGGCATCGACGGCAAGAAGCACCAAGTGCTCAACCCCGTCGAGACCGCCGCCGCGCAGGAGAAGGCCGACGCGATCCAGGAACGCTTCGGCGAGTGGGTGTGGGAAGACCCCGAACGCGCCCAGACCCTGACCGATGAGTACAACCGCCGGTTCAACTCCATCGTCTTGCGCGACTACACCGGCGCCGGGGAGTACCTGTCGCTGCCGGGCATGGCCGCGACCTTCACCCCGCGCCCGCACCAGCGGGCCGCGGTCGCCCGGATGATCGCCGAGCCCGCCGCCGGCCTGTTCCACGAGGTCGGTGCCGGCAAGACCGCGGAGATGGTGATGGGCGCGATGGAGATGCGCCGCATGTGGCTGGTGTCCAAGCCGGTCGTCGTAGTCCCGAACCACATGCTCGAACAGGTCGGGCGAGAGTGGTTGCAGATCTACCCGCGGGCGCGGATTCTCGCCGCCTCCAGCTCCGATCTGACCGCCGACAAGCGGCGCCTGTTCGTCGCCCGCGCCTCGGCGAACGAGTGGGATGCGGTGATCCTCACCCAAGGCGCGTTCGCGAAGATCCCACTGCGTGCCGAGACCCAGCAGGCCTACATCGACGCCCAGGTGGAACAGGTCCGCTCCGTGCTGGAGGACGCGCAGGGTGAGGACCGGATGAGCGTCAAACGCATCCAGCGCAAGTTGCTCCAACTGGAGAACAAGGTCAAGGCCCGCGTCGACGCCGACCGGGACGCCGGGGTGTGTTTCGAGGACACCGGGATCGACTACCTCATCGTCGACGAGGCGCACATGTACAAGAACCTCGCCACCGAGTCCAACATCCGCGACGCCTCCATCGAAGGCTCCGGCAGGGCCTCGGACCTGCACATGAAGCTCGAATACCTCCGCGGTCAGGGCCGTGAGCGGGTCGTCACCGCCGCGACCGCCACACCGATCTCCAACAGCGTCACGGAGGCGTTCGTGATGCAGCGGTACCTGCGTCCCGACCTGTTGGAGAAGGCGGGGATCGGGTCGTTCGATGCGTGGGCGGCCACCTTCGGGCAGACGGTGACGCAGATGGAGATGGCGCCCACCGGGAACAACACCTTCCGCATGAAGACCCGGTTCGCGAAGTTCTCCAACGTCCCGGAGATGTTGAAGATGTGGTCGATCTTCGCCGACGTGAAGACCGCCGACGACCTCGACCTGCCCACCCCCGACCTCACGGTCCGCGACGACGGCAAGCGTGCTCCGGCGACGGTCGCGGTGCAGCCGACCGTCGAGCTGGAGCGGTTCATCGAGCACCTGGGGGAACGGGCCGAGAAGGTCACGGCCAAGACCGTGTCCCCGAACGAGGACAACATGCTGGTCATCTCCACCGACGGCCGCAAAGCCGCCCTCGACATCCGCATGATCATCCCCACCACCCCGACCGCTCCGAGTGCCCCGTCGGGTCCGACCAAGGTCGACACGGCCGCGGACACGATCCACCGGGTCTGGGAGCAGACCCGTGACAACGAGTACCTCGATGTCATCACCGGGCAGCCGTCGGCGGTGCGGGGAGCATTGCAGCTGGTGTTCTCCGACATCGGCACCCCGACAACCGAGCGGTGGAACGCCTACGACGAACTGCACCTGCAACTCGTGCAGCGCGGCATGCCCGCCGAGGCCATCCGGTACATGCACGAGGCCAAGACCGACGCCGACAAAGCCCGGCTGTTCGCGGCCGCCCGCAACGGCCACATCGCCGTGCTGATGGGCTCCACCGAGAAGATGGGCGTCGGCACGAACGTGCAGAACCGGGCCGTGGCGCTGTATCACCTGGACTGCCCCTGGCGCCCGAGTGATATCGCTCAGCGAGAGGGTCGCATTCTGCGGCAGGGCAACCAGAACTCCGAGGTCGCGATCGTCCGGTTCGTCACCGAGCGGTCCTTCGACTCCTACATGTGGCAAGGCGTGGAACGAAAAGCGACCTTCATCGCCCAGCTCATGCGCGGCCGGCTCGACACCCGCGAGATCGAGGAGATCGACTCCTCCGCACTCTCGGCAGCCGAAGCCAAGGCCATCTCCAGTGGGAACCCGTTGCTGCTGGAGCACTCCACCATCAACAACGAGGTCACCCGGCTGCGCCGGTTGGAGCGGGCCTACCACCGCAACGAGTCCGTGCTCGTCCACACCCGCGACCGCGCCCAAGATTCGGCCCGCCGCGCCGAGAGTGACGTCGCTGCCCTGGAAGCCGCGCTCCCGCGGGTGAGTGACACCGGCGGCGACCGGTTCCGCATCACCCTGGGCGAGCGGACCTACACCTCCCGCGCTGACGCCGCCGAGGCACTCGCGCAGTGGGCGCACTCGTCGGACCTGAAGTGGGCCTCGCGCTATACGTCTCGCGAATACGGCACCATCGGACAGATCAGCGGCTTCGACATCGCCCTTGTCACCCGGCCCGCGACCGGCGGCGACCCGTTCATCGAGATCAGTCTCGCCGGGGTGCCCCGCAGCGGCACGCTGATCGCCCGCGACACCTTCCTCGACGGCGGCATCGGCGTGATCCAACGCATCGAGAACCGGGCCGCAGGCATCCCCAGCCTGCTCGGTCACGCGCGCGAGGACCTCACCGCTGCCGAGCAGGCGATCGCCGATGCCGAGCAGCGGATCGGACAACCCTTCCGGCACGCCAGCGCCCTCGCCCAAGCAGAAGAAGACCTCGCCCGCGTCGAGACCCAACTCGCCGCGATGCAAGAAGACATCGACCAGCCATCCCAGTCACCGCCACCGGCGGGCGACCCCGTGGCGGCGCCCAGCGAAGCGTTGAGCGTCGAGGCAGTGCGGGCGCATCGGCCCGCGCTCGGCGTCCGGCCCGACCCGGCACGCACACCGACCTCACCGGACCAGTCTCCCGGCGGGCCTGGTGCCGGCCGGGACTCGTTCACGCGGTGGATGTGAGCGCACCTGCCTGTCAGAGCCGGCGCCGCTCGACCGGGCCGGGAAAGGGACAGGAGGATGCGAGATGGGCATCAAGAACGAGACCGTGATGGTCGGCCGCATCGCCGGCGACCCCCGACTGACCTACGGCGAGAAGTCCGGGATACCCCGGTTCTACGCAAGGGCGCGGGTAAACCACTGGCAGCGCGAGGACGACGGCACCTTCACCAAGCAGAACCAGAGCTTCCACGATGTCGTGGTCCGCTACGACCTCGCCGAGGTCGCCCACCAGAAGTTCGCCAGGGGCGACGACTTCATCGCCACCGGCCACTTCCGCACGTTCACCGACGACGAGAACAACGAACGCGAGGAGTTCCGGGCGACCACGATCAGCCACAACCCCACCACGACCGACTACGCCGTCACCCGCGAGAAAACCACCGGGATCGACCAGGAAGCCGTCGGTGTGGACCACGGCAAGGCGTTCGAGCGTCCCGAACATGACCAGCCCGCCCACGAGCCCGCGGCGCTCGCCCGCTGAACGGCGGCATCGTCATGGACACCGACGACACCCTCGACCCCAACGACGACGACTTCGACGCCGACGATCGGCCGGACCCCGAGTTCGATCCAGCGAACCCGACCGGTGACCGCGGTGACATCGAGCCGATGCTCGACGAGCCGCCCGGCCCGATCAACTGGAACCTGCTCCGGGCAGACGAGGCCGAGCACACCTGGCTGGAACTGAACAAGTGGATCGACTGGCTCCGCGCCACCTACGGCCTACCGGCCAGCGTGCTCCCGCCCCTGTGGCACCGGCACCCCGAGCTGGTCTGGGAGCTGTCCGCGCTCTACACCCACTGGCAATGCGCCTACGATCCCCAGCAGTCCGGCAGCGCCCCCATCGGCTGGCACCGCGACTTCGCCGACGCCAAACAGCGGCTGCGGGACTGGGTGGCCGCGTCGGGCACACGGTTGGACCGTGATCGACCCACCCGCCAGACCGTCTGGCCCGGAGAAGAGCCCGCCGAGCCTATCGAGGACGTCGAGATCGTCCACCGCGACGAGGATTTCGTGGCCTTCGTCATCGCCGACGTCGCACGCCGCCGCGAAGCCGAAGACGAGTTCCTCGCCACCCTCGGCGTCGACCCCGACACCGGCGAGGTCACCTGAACCCAGCCCACGCCGAAGGCCCGAGACCGCACCGCCGGTCTCGGGCCTTCTGTCTGCGCTCGAATCGAGATCCCTTCTCCGCACAACCCACACGCGGACAGCATGTTCAGCGCCCACCGAGCGTTCCCTTCCCCATGTCGGCGCCGAAGCGTAAACTGGCGGCACAGGCGACAGAGAATCAGCTAGGCCACCAGCCCTCGGGCGCAGGTGGCACGACAACCTCGGGAATCCGCCCGGGCAAGTCCATCCCGCATTGGCGTCGCCGCCAAGGGAGGACTTGATCATGCTCCGATTCATCTGGACCGCCAGCAGCCACATCGCCGGCTACCTCCGCGCGTACATGCCGAGCAACATCCTGCTCGACCGCATCCGCCGCCGCGACGGCCTCCGGTGGGGCATCCCTGCGATGCTCATCGCCATCCCGTACTTCGCCCTCGCCTACTGGTGCACCACGGTGATCGACGCGGGCGGACCTGGGTGGCTCCACCTCGTCGTATTGGTCGCCTGCTGGTCCGGCCTAAAGTTCCTCATCATGGGGCCGGTCAGCGTGATCCTGCTCGCCAAGGCCCGACTCGCAGAGCACCGTGAGCAGCGGCGTCAGAAGCGCCGGGCACCGGACGCGAGTAACACCGAGTCGGACCTCGTCCAGCCCGACCCCCAGCCCGAGCAGTCCCGGTGTGCACCTACCGGGCATGAAGCACTACCGCACCACGAGCACGGGCCGGCGCATCTCGGCCGAGGCTCGGGTGCGCTCCGCGCCCGACCGCAAGCGGCTGGTCGCGTTGGTGTTGCGCATCGCGGACGAACTCTACGCCCACGAACTCGATGAGCGGCAGCGAAGCATCGACACCCAACGAGACAACGACGATTCACCGCCCGCCGCGACGTTCGCGGGTGAGCAAGGAGACGCGGACGATGACACTGATAGCCCCCACTCCCGAGACCGAGGCGCCGCTGCTGCTGACGGCGGTGACCTATCAGCGGGTCTCGACCAAAGAACAGGCATCCAAGGGCGGACGCGACGAGGGCTTCTCGATCCCGGCACAGCGTGAGGCCAACGCCCGCAAGGCCGGGATGCTCAGCGCGCGGGTGGTGGCGGAGTTCGTCGACGCCGGCGAATCCGCGCGCTCGGCCGACCGGCCAGACCTGCAACGGATGCTGGACTACATCGCCACCCACCAGGTCACCTACTGCATCGTGCACAAGGTCGACCGCCTCGCCCGCAACCGCCTCGACGATGTGGAGATCCACCGCCGCTTGGTCGAGGCCGGGGTGACACTGGTCTCGGCGACCGAGAACATCGACGAGACCCCGTCGGGGATGCTGCTGCACGGGATCATGTCGAGCATCGCGGAGTTCTACTCCAAGAACCTCGCCACCGAGGTCACCAAAGGTCTGACGCAGAAGTTCGAGACCGGCGGCACCCCGATGCGCGCACCGATCGGCTACCTCAACGTCCGCAAGCGTGACGAACAGGGCCGCGAGTACCGCACCGTGGAGATCGACCCCGAACGCGCACCGCTGGTGCGGTGGGTGTTCGAGCAATACGCCACCGGGGATCGCACCGTCGTGGACCTACTCGCCGAGGTCACCACCCGCGGCCTGACGACCGTGCCCACACCCAAACGCGCGTCGGGTCCCGTGGCACGGTCGGGTTTCTTCAAACTGCTGCGCAACCCCTACTACGTAGGCATCGTCCGCTACAAAGGCGCCGAGCAGCCCGGCACCCACGAGCCGCTGATCGACATCGACACCTGGCAGCGGGTCCAACGACTCCTGGATGCACGCAAGATCGCCTCCGAACGGCGTCGCAACCACGACCACTACCTCAAAGGCTCGCTGTTCTGCGGTGAGTGCGGATCGAGGTTGCAGCTGGACTACCCCGCGAACAAGCAGGGCGTCCGCTACGCCTACTACGTCTGCTCCGGCCGCGCGTCCAAGCGGAAGAACTGCACCCGCCGCGCTGTACCGGTCGGGGTGGCCGAGCAGCTCGTCGCGGACTGCTACCGAGACATCGCCATCACCGAGAACGAGTACACCGCCCTCGCCGCGCAGGTCGAGGCCGCGTTCGATGAGCGCCTGGCCTCCCGCTCCCAAGAACTCGCCGAGCTAACGGAGAACCGGAAGCGGCTCCAGAACGAGAGCGACAAGCTCCTCGCCGCGCACTTCGCGGACGCTATCGACCTGGACACACTCAAGCGGCATCAAGACCGCATCCGCGCCGGCCTGGCCGATATCGACCGGCGGCTCGCCGACGAGCGCGACCAGCACACCGGAGCACGCAGGCAACTGAGCACTGCCCTGAGCCTGCTGGTCGACTGCGCCACGCTCTACGCCCACACCAATGACCAAGGCAAGCGGCTGGCGAACCAGGCCCTCACCAACGGCATCGAGATCAGCGAAGACGAAAGGGCGACGATCCGGCTCGCTGAGCCCTTCGCCGCCCTCGCACCAGAACCGGATACGACCGATGTCAGGTGTTCTAGTACGTCTTCAAATGTGGAGCTGAGGGGACTCGAACCCCTGACCCCCTGCATGCCATGCAGGTGCGCTACCAGCTGCGCCACAGCCCCGAGAACCATTGCTGGTCCCGCACTTCCTTGAGGTTTTCCCCCTCGGAAGCATCGCTAGTTTATGCCGAAGTCGGCTGGAAAATCCAATCGGGTCCAGAGCTCCACTCGTCGAGCGAGAAGTCGGCTCCGACGTTGTGCGCGACGAGCCTCCACGAGGGGTACGCGTTCGCTCCCGAGCGCTGCAGCTGGGACCAGTGGACGTTGTTCAGTCCCGAGATCCCCCGCCAGCCCGTCGGGTCCAGACCGAGCATGGCTGTGATGGCCAACGTGATCGCCGCACCGTGCGAGACGACGACGAGCGTGTCCTTCTCGTCCAGTGCGTCGGCGTGCTCGGTGACGGCCGCGACCATGCGCGCCGCGACGTCGGCCCGCGACTCGGCGCCCGCACGAGCGGGCTCCTCGCCACGGCGCCACGCCGCGTACTCGTCGGGCCAGCGCTCGGAGAGCTCCTCGCCCGTCATGCCCTCCCACTCGCCGAACCCGCGCTCGCGCAGACGCTCGTCGAGGGAGACGGGCATGCCCGTCGCCTTCCCGTAGTACCCGGCCGTCTCGGCCGCACGCGTCAGGTCCGACGCGACGACGAGCGTCGGGGAGTGCGCGGCCGCGAGCGACCGGGCCCCCTGCTCGGCCTGCCAGTGCCCGACGGCGTCCAGCGGGATGTCGACCTGCCCCTGGAGGCGCATGGCCGCGTTGTACTCGGTGCGCCCGTGGCGCAGGAAGACGACGGTGCGCGCGCTCACGCCTGCGAGTCCTCCGCGAGGTAGATGGCGCCGTCGTCCGCGGCGTCGGTGACGTCGGTGCTCGACGTCCCCTCTCCGCCCCGTGCGTCCTCGGGCAGCTCGATGACAGGGCAGTCCTTCCAGAGGCGCTCGAGCGCGTAGTAGACCCGGTCCTCGGCGTGCTGGACGTGCACGACGATGTCGCCGAAGTCCAGCAGGACCCAACGGGCCTCCGCCTTGCCCTCGCGACGGATGGGCTTGACGCCGACCTTGTGCAGCTCTTCCTCGACGGCGTCCACGATCGCGGACACCTGCCGCTCGCTCGTCCCCGAGGCGATCAGGAAGACGTCCGTGAGCACGAGCTGCTCACTGACGTCCAGGGCGATGATCTCTTCGGCCTTGCGGTCCGATGCGGCGCGAGCCGCGATCACCGCAAGCTCGACAGCGCGTTCCGTTGCAGTCACGACTCTCCGTTGTGTGTTCCGAGGCCTGTCAGGAGGACAGGCCGACGTATGGGTGGGTGGCGCTCGCCGCGATCTCGCGCGGCGCAGCGGCTGCAGCCCCTGCAGCGCTGCCGTTGAGGAGCATCTGCCAGATCAGCAGGCCGAGCACGAACGCGACGGCGATGAGGATCAGGTAGTGGAGCCAGGTGTAGGCGTGGCCCGGGGGACGTTCGTCCTCGTCAAGCTCGTCGTCCGCCGCGCGACGACCAGCGCCGCCTGGGCGCGCACCTCCGGCGGGAGGGAACGGCGAGCCGCCCTGCTCCTCGTGCGCGGCCGTCGGCGCACCGAACGGAGAAGGAGGAGCTGCCGCCGCCCCCGCTGCAGACCCCGTGGTCACGGTCTCCCAGGGAAGTGCCGGAGGCGCGTCGGCTGCCTGGCCCTGGGCCTGCACCGGAGCTGGCGCGGCCGGTGCGGTCGCCTGCTGCCAGGGCAGCGTGGGCTGTGCCGGCGCAGGCGTCGCCGCCGCACGCGGCGTCTCCGAGGGCTGGATCCGCGAGGACACGGACTCGCGAGCAGGGGCCGCTGTCTGGGACTGCGGGAACGGCGAGGGGACGGGCGCTGCGGGCGGCGCAGCCTGGGGAGCTGGGTTGGGCCGTGAGGCCGGGGCCTCGAACGGCGACGGCGCGGTCGACGGGGCGCGCATGCTCTGCCGGACGGGGGGCGTCATCCCTGCCGGCGGTGCCTGGTTCGGTCGGATCGCGACGTGCTCGACGGTCTCCTGGATCGGAGTGAGCCGGCCCGTCTGGTCGACCCCTCGCATGCCGCCCGTCATGTGCGGCGGCCGCACGACCGGGGCCGGGCTCGGGAAGGCGTCGCCCGCCGTCGGGCCGACCGGCTCACGCATCGAGCGACGCGACGGCGGCGGCCCCGCGGGGGCAGCCGGCGCGGGAGCAGGCGCCGGCGGCGGGAACCCGCCCGAGGCGGGCGGTGCGGCGCCGGCGGCCTGCTCGGCCGCAGCGGCCTCGCGCTCGCGGATCTCTCGGCGCGTCAAGGGACGGACGGGCTGCATGTTGCCCCCGTGCTGATCACTCATGGTGCTGACCTCTATACAGACCGTGCTTCGCGATGTACTGGACGACACCGTCCGGTACCAGATACCAGACCGGTTGGCCGGCCTCCGCCCGCTGCCGACAGTCCGTCGACGAGATGGCGAGCGCGGGGATCTCCAGCGTGGAGACGACCCCCGGCGGCAGTCCCTCGACGCTGAGCTGATGACCCGGACGGGAGACCGCCACGAAGTGTGCCATCTTCCACAGGTCGTCGGCATCCTTCCAGGTCAGCATCTGCTCGATCGCGTCCGCTCCCGAGATGAAGAAGAGGTCCGCGTCCGGGCGCTGCGCGCGCAGGTCGCGCAGCGTGTCGACCGTGTAGGTGAGCCCTGGTCGGTCGACGTCCACCCTGCTGACCGTGAACCGCGGGTTCGAGGCCGTCGCGATGACCGTCATCAGATAGCGGTGCTCGGGAGCCGTGACCTTCTGGTGCTGCTTGAAGCTGGGCTTGCCCGTAGGGACGAAGACGACCTCGTCGAGACCGAAACGGGCTGCTGCCTCGCTCGCCGCGACGAGGTGGCCGTGGTGGATGGGGTCGAACGTGCCACCCATCACCCCGAGCCGGGGCCTGCTCGACGTCATGTCCGACGGGTCCACCAGCGACCGGGTCAGTGGCGGGTACCGACGCTACGGAAGGCGTAGGTCACGAGGAGGAGGCCGACGAGCACGCCGAACCCGACGATGCCGAACCCGACCGGCGGGATCGGAAGGTGGGTGACGGCCTCGGCGTTCTCCTGGGCAACCTGTGCGGCAGCAGCGAGCACGATGTCCTCCTACTAGTTCTGGTGCGTGGTGCGTGGATCAATGGATGACCGGCGCCGGGCGCCGATCGTCGTCCAGTCTCTCACGGTCGTGCTGGACGCAGGGCAGCCTGTGATCAGGGACGCACGTGACCGTCGCCGTGGACGACCCACTTGGTCGTCGTGAGCTCGGCCAGGCCCATGGGCCCGCGCGCGTGCAGCTTCTGGGTCGAGATCCCGATCTCCGCCCCGAGCCCGAACTGGGCACCGTCGGTGAAGCGGGTCGAGGCGTTGACCATGATCGCGGCCGAGTCGAGCTCGGCGACGAACCGCTCGGACGAGGCCAGGTCGCGCGTGACGATGGCCTCGGTGTGCCCCGACGTCCAGGTGCGGATGTGCTCGAGCGCTGCGTCGAGGTCCGGGACGACGCGCACCGCGATCTCCGGCGCGAGGTACTCCCGCGCCCAGTCGTCGTCGGTCGCTGCCAGGATCTCGATGCCCGCGGGGGCGAGCTCCGCGGTGCGCGCGTCACCGTGCAGCACGACCCCGGCCCCGTCGAGCGCGGCGAGCGCCGAGGGCAGGAACTCGGGAGCCACGTCGGCATGGACCAGCAGCGTCTCGGCGGCGTTGCAGACCCCGACGCGCTGCGTCTTGGAGTTGAGCAGGATCGCGAGCGCGCTCGCCTGGTCCGCCGAGGCGTCGACGTACACGTGGCAGTTCCCGACGCCCGTCTCGATCACGGGGACGGTCGACTCGCGCACGACGGTCTGGATGAGGTCCGCTCCCCCGCGCGGCACCAGCACGTCGACCAGACCCCGCGCGTGCATGAGCGCGACGGCGCCCGGGCGTCCGTGCCGGTCGATGGACTGGACGAGGTCCGCGGGCAGCCCCTGGGCCTCGAGCGCACGCCCGAGCACGCCGACGATGACCTCGTTCGAGGCCGCCGCAGCCGAGCCGCCGCGCAGGATCACGGCGTTGCCGCTCTTGAGCGCCAGGCCCGCCGCGTCCACGGTCACGTTGGGGCGCGCCTCGTAGATCATCCCGACGACGCCCATGGGCACGCGGACCTGACGCAGTCGCAGACCGTTGGGCAGGGTCGAGCCACGCACGACCTCGCCGACCGGGTCCGGCAACGACGCGAGGTCGCGCAGCGCGTCGGCGATCGCGGCGATGCGCTCGGGGGTCAGCGCGAGGCGGTCGAGGAGGCCGGCGGACGTCCCGTTCTCGCGGCCGCGCTCGAGGTCCTGTGCGTTGGCCGCGACGATCTCCTCGGTTGCCTCGACCAGGGCGTCGGCGAGCGCGAGCAGAGCGGCGTCCTTGGTCGCGCGCGTGGCGGTCGCGAGCGTGCGCGAGGCCGTCTTGGCGCGCCGGGCCGTCGCCTCGACGGCCTCCGCGACCGTGGGGGCCGGGGCGCCGGGCGCCTGCGGGGCGCCCGTGGCGGTGGTCGCGGTCTGGTCGAGGTCCGAGTCGGGGATCAGCGCGGTCATGCGACGAGCCTACGTCGCACGGACCGGACCTGTCTGCGGCGTCCGGGGACTGACGCGCTCATCCGCCGAGCAGCTCCATCTGAGGGTGCCGCTGCCCACGGACCGCGCTGCGCGGCCACAGCGCACCGATGGACTCGACCTCGTCCGCGCTCAGGTCCACGAGCGCCGCAGCCACGTTCTGCTCGAGGTAGGCGGTGCGCTTGGTGCCAGGGATCGGGACGACGTGCTCCCCCTGGGCGAGGATCCACGCGAGGGCGAGCTGCGCCGTCGTGACCCTGCGCCCTGCGGCGACCTCCTCGAGCCGGGCGACGAGCGCCCGGTTGTGCGCGAAGTCCTCGCCGCGGTAGCGCGCGTGGGCGCGACGGACGTCGTCGGCGGCGAAGCCCTCGGTCAGGTCGACCGTCCCCGTGAGGATGCCGCGCCCGAGCGGCGAGAACGGTACGAACCCGATCCCGAGCTCGGTCAGGGCGGGCAGCACCTCGTCCTCGGGGTCGCGGGTCCAGAGCGAGTACTCGCTCTGGACCGCCGTCACCGGGTGCACGGCGTGCGCGCGCCGGACCGTCTCGACCGAGGCCTCCGAGAGCCCGACGTGGAGCACCTTGCCCGCGTCGACCAGCTCGGCGAGCGCCTCGACCGTGTCCTCGACAGGGACCTGAGGGTCGACGCGGTGCAGGTAGTAGAGGTCGAGCCGGTCCGTGCCGAGCCGGCTCAGGCTCGCGTCGATCGCGCGGCGCACGTAGGCAGGGCGACCGTCCACTGGGCGCCCGTCCGGGTGGCCCCCGGCCGGGGGCAGGCCCAGCTTCGACGCGATCACCACGCGGTCCCGGTGCGGCCCGAGGACCCGCCCGAGCAGCTCCTCGTTGCGACCGTGCCCGTAGACGTCGGCCGTGTCGAACAGCGTGACGCCGGCGTCGAGCGCGGCGTGCAGGGTGTCGGTGGCCTCACGCTCGTCGGCCGGTCCGTAGGCGTCCGTGACGGACATGCCGCCGAAACCGATCGCGGAGACCGTGAGCGGACCGGCGGGGGCGGCGCCGCCGAGGGTGCGGGTGGGAAGGCTCATGCCCGCATGCGATCACCCCGCGGGCCGGGTGACAAGGCCCCTGCCCGTTCTTCCCACCGTTCGAGAACGTGTGACGCGCGAGAGGGTCACACGGGCTGGAGAGCGGCCTCGGCAGCGGGGCTCCCTGCTCGGGCCCGACGACGGCGCGCGAGCACGTCGTCGAGCACCGAGCACGCCGTGGCCGCCACGGCGAGGAGCGCGGTCACGACGACCGCGCCCGCGAGCGCCGCGCCGTGCCCTGCGGGGCCGGCCGCGACGCCGACGAACGCGCCGGTCATCGCGGCGATGCACACGGTCGCGGAGAGCCGCTGCGAGACCTGGAGCATCCCGGCCGCGACGCCGTGCTGCCCGGTCGGTGCCCGGTCGAGGGTGAGGGCCTGGTTGGTGGAGATGGTCAGTCCACCCGTGACACCGGTGAGCACCTGCCCGACGACGAGGCTCACCACCACGAACCGGTCAGGCAGGAGCAGCACCGCCAGGAGGAGCGCGACCGCGACCGGGATCTTGGCCCCGAGCGCCGCGGTGACCCCCGCGCGGCCGAAGCGTCGCACGAGCCGCCACGAGAGGTGGGCCGCGACGACCGACGCGAGGGCGCCAGGGGTCGTGACGAGCCCCGCCTGGAGCGGAGCGAGTCCTGCCCCCTCCTGGAGATAGATCATGAGGACGGCCGAGAACCCGAGCGCCGAGCCGAACGTGAACGTCGCCACGAGACAGCCGAGCGCGAAGCCCGGCGCCCGGAGCAGCTCGGGCGAGAGCACCGGCGTCCGGCCCGTGCGGGCGTATCGCCGCTCCCACCACACGAGCGTCACCGCGCCCACGACGACGACCGCGCCCCAGGGCGCGCGGGCGGCGAGCGGGCCGGCCAGGACGAACGGCACGAGGAGACCGAGCGCCGTCACCGAGAGGAGCGCGAGACCCACCGGGTCGAGGCCGGGCGCGGCCCGGACCGCACGGTCTGCGCGCGGCACGAGGCGCACGCACAGCGCCGCGGCCACGAGCGCGAACGGGAGGGTCAGGAGCAACGAGACGCGCCAGCCCGAGGGACCCGCCACAGCGAGCACGACCCCACCGACGAGCGGGGCGATCACGGCCGCGAACGCCCCGGTCGAGGCGTAGGCGCCGAGGCTGCGTGCTCGGGCGGGACCCTCGAAGTGGTCCTGGAGCAGCCCGATGACCTGCGGGTTGGCCGTGCCCGCCCCGATCCCCTGCACCAGTCGCGCGACGACGAGCACGTCGGCGTCCTGCGCGCTCGCCCCGACGATGCTCGTCAGGGCGAACAGCACGAGACCGGCCACGAGGAACCACGGGCGTCCGTAGCGGTCGCCCAGCCTCCCCGCCGGGACGAGCGCGAGCCCGAACGTCAACGAGTAGCCCGCGAGGATCCACTGGAGCTGCGCCGTGCTCGCCCCGAGCCCGTCCCGCAGTGCGGGGGCGGCGACCGTGAGCACCGCGGAGTCCAGGAGCGTGGCGAACCCCGTGACGAGACACACGACCAGGACGCCGGTCTGGAGCGGGGTGCGGGCGGGGGTGACGGGAACGAGCCGTCTCGGCATGGTGTGCTCTGCTCCGTGGTGGTCGTCGGGGCACGCCCGCCGGGCGCGACGGTCGGGGCGGACCAGGGGCTGCGGTGGGCCGCGGTGGGGCCGCCCCGGCAGGGGCGGCCCCACCGCGGATCGCGGCTAGTCGGCGTCCTTCCAGGTGCCGACGAGCGAGTCGAGCCGGGAGTCGGCCCCGAACGTGAGCCCGTGCACGGTCGTCTGGGTGCCGATCACGCTCGTGAGCTCGTGCACCGGGATCTGGTAGTACTGGCTCGCGAGGCGCTCCTGGGCCTGCGCCAGGATCTCCGCCCGCTCGGCCGGGTCACCGGCCGCCAGCTGGGCCTGGAGCAGGGACTCGAGCTCGGGGTCCGTGATGCGGGGGTAGTTCGTCGCGCCGGTCGAGAAGGCGGTCCGCAGGATGTCCCCGTCAGCACGCGACTGGTTGTGCCAGGCGAAGTCGTAGTCCCCGCCCTGCTGGCGCTCGAGGAACTCCGGCACCGTCCCGCCCTCGAGGGTGATCTCGATCCCGACTGCCTTGAGCTGCTGCTGGAGGAGCTCGAGCGACGTCTGGTTCGGGCCGAAGTTCGTGATCCACGCGACCTTGAGGGACAGCTTCTGTCCGTCCTTCTCGCGGACGCCGTCGGAGCCGACCGTCCATCCGGCCTGGTCCAGGAGCTTCTCGGCCTTGGCTCGGTCGAACGCGAAGTACGAGCTCTGGTCGGCCCAGCCGGGCGTCGTGCTCGCGAGGACGCTCGTCGCGACCGCGAAGCTCCCGTTGAGCGAGGTGTCCCGGATCTCCTCGGCGTCGATCGCGAAGGAGATCGCCTTGCGCACCTCGACGTCCGAGACGATCGGGCGCGAGTTGTTGAAGTAGACACCGAACACGTTGCCCGGGTTGGCGCGGCTGATCACCGGGAACCCGCTGGCCTCGAGCGTCTCGATGTCCGTGGGCTGGATCCCGCCTGCGACGTCGACCTGGTCGGAGGTCAGGCTGCCGGTGCGGACGCCGGCCTCCGGGACCACCTGGAACGTGACCTTGGCGAGGTGCGGAGCGCCGTCGTTGCCGAGCGCGGAGGGCGCCCAGGCGTACTCGGCACGCTGCGTCAGGACGGTCTCGACGTCCTTGGTGTGCGACTCGAGGACGAACGGCCCGGTCCCGACGACCCCTTCCCCTGTCGCCCGGTCGTCGAACGGGATCGCGACCGTCGATGCGGCGACGATGCCCAGGGCGGGCGACGCCGTCGAGCTGGGGAAGGCCGCGTTGGGCGTCGCGAAGTCGACCTCGACGGTGTCGTCGTCGATCACGTTCGTCCCTTCGTAGCCCACGAAGGAGCTGAGCGCACCGCTCTTCGCGCCAGCTGCCACGATGTCGTCGAAGGTCCCCTTGACCTCGGCCGCCGTCAGGGGCGTGCCGTCGGAGAACGTGACGTCGTCGCGCAGCTCGAACGTGAAGGTCGTGGCGTCCGCGTTGGCGCTCCAGCTCGTCGCGAGCCACGGTTCGAGCTCGTTCGTGTCCGGGTTCTGGTAGAGCAACGAGTCGACGACCTGCCGGGTGACGTAGAGGGTGTCGTTGCCCGACCCCGTGCCAGAGGGGTTGAGCGAGATCGGGTCGTTCCCGATCGCGAAGGTGAGCTCACCTCCGTCGACCGGGCTCGAGGTCGAGGCCGAGACGTCGTCCGCGACCGAGCCGGTCCCGGTCCCCCCACCGCACGCGGTCAGGGCAAGGGTGGCGGCGACGGACGTCGCGAGGGCGGTTCCTCCCCGTCGGATACGTGCGTTCATGATTCTCCTTCGTCGTGGACCGAGGTCCGGTGGTGGGTGGTGCGGAAAGCTCCGGTCAGCCCTGGTGGAGCGCTCGGGCGCCCGGGATGGCGTCGAGCAGGTTGCGGGTGTAGTCGTGCCGGGGCGAGCGGAAGACCTCGTCGACCTGCCCCGTCTCGACGACCTGCCCTCGGTGCATGACCGCGACCGTGTGCGCGATCTCCCGGACGACCGCGAGGTCGTGCGAGATGAACAGGTAGCTGAGACCGAGCGACTCCTGGAGCCCGGAGAGCAGCCCGAGGATCTGGGACTGCACCTGGACGTCAAGGGCCGAGACGGGCTCGTCGAGCACGAGGAGCTCAGGGTTGATCGCGAGAGCCCGTGCGATCGCGACCCGCTGGCGCTGCCCGCCCGAGAGCTCGGACGGCCTGCGGTCCAGCGCCGTGGACGGCAGGGCGACGACGTCGAGCAGCTCGAGAGCGCGCGCTCGCCGCTCGCTGCGCGACCCCAGGCCGTACGCGGCGAGCGGGTCGGTCACGACCTCGCCCACCGACAACCGAGGGTTGAGCGAGGCGAACGGGTTCTGGTGCACGAGCTGCACCCGGCGCCTGAGGTCGCGGAGCCGCGTGCCCCGCACATGGGTGATGTCGTCACCGTCGAACGACACGGTCCCGCTCGTGACGTCGGTCAGACGCAGGGCGAGACGTGCGGTCGTCGACTTCCCGGAGCCGGACTCCCCCACGAGCGCGAACGTGTGACCGCGCGGGATCCGGAAGCTCACGTCGTCGACCGCGCGATGGGTGCCGCCCCCGGCTGCGCGCGGGAGAGGGAAGTCCTTGACGAGGTGCTCCGCCACGAGGACGTCCTGCTCAGGCCGGTCCGCCGCCGGGCCTGCCGGCCCGTCGCCGGTCGCGCGGGGCACGAACGGGTCGCCGGCACGTCCGCCGAACGTCCGCTCGCGCGCGGAACGCGGCAAGGGGGTCGCCGTCCGACGCAGCTCACCGTGCGCGTTGAGGCTCGGGGCCGAGGCCAGGAGTGCTCGCGTGTAGGGGTGCTCAGGGTGCTCGAGCACCTCGCGCGGGGTGCCGACCTCGACGACCCGCCCCTGCGACATGACGACGATCCGGTCAGCCCGGTCCGCTGCCACACCGAGGTCGTGAGTCACGAGGAGGACGCTCGTCGCCGTCCGTCGGGTCAGTGCCGCGAGGTGGTCGAGGATCTGTCGCTGGACCGTCACGTCGAGAGCGCTCGTGGGCTCGTCGGCGATCAGCAGCGCGGGTTCGGCGATGATCGCGATCGCGATGAGGACCCGCTGGCGCATGCCACCGGAGAGCTCGTGCGGGTACTGCTGTGCTCGTACCTCCGGGTCCTCGAGCCCTGCGGCCCTGAGTGCCTCGACCGCCTGCGACCTGGCGGACCGGCGGTCGGCCAGACCGTGGACGAGCAGCACCTCCGCCACCTGGTGGCCGATGCGCTTGACCGGGTCGAGCGAGACCGTGGGGTCCTGCGGGACGAGCCCGATCTGCCGGCCACGGAACGCGCGCAGCGTCGCGGGCGAGGCCGTCGCCAGGTCGGTCCCCTGGAAGACGATCCGGCCGTGCGTGATCGCCGCGGACGACGCGAGGAGCTGGACGATCGCGTGCGCGGTCGTGGACTTCCCCGAGCCCGACTCCCCGACGACCGCCACGGTCTCTCCGGGGAGCACGTCGAACGAGACGTCCCGGACGGCCGCGACCGTCCCGCGGCGTGCGCGGTACTCGACCGCCAGGTTGTCGATGCGCAGCAACGGTGCGCTCCGGTCCGTGCTCATCGGTTCCGCCGTCCTTCCGTGTCGAGGGCGCGCGAGATGCGGTTGGCCGACAGGACGGTCAGCACGATCGCGAGCCCGGGGAGGGTCGTGAGCCACCACGCGTTGCGCAGGAAGTCACGCCCGGTGGAGACGAGCTGCCCCCACTCGGGGGCCGGGGGCGGCGCCCCGTACCCCAGGAAGCTGAGCGACGAGACGGCGAGGATCGCCGTGCCGAGCTCGAGGGTCGCGAGGACCACGACGGGTCCGGCCGAGTTCGGCAGGACGTGCCGCAGCAGCACCCGGTGCCAGCGGTTCCCCGAGGCCTGCGCCGCCTCGACGTACGCCGAGCTGCGCACGCGCACGACCTCGGACCTCATGATGCGTGCGACGCTCGCGACACTGGCCAGCCCGACCGCGATCGCGACGTTCACGGTGCCGAAGCCGAGGACCGTCACGAGGGCGAGCGAGAGCAGCAGGCTCGGGATCGCGAGCAGGACGTCGGCGACCCGCATGACCGCGTCGTCGACCCAGGACCCGAAGAATCCCGCGAGCAGACCGAGCGTCGATCCGACCACGAGGCCGAGCCCGACGGCGATGAGCGAGGCCTGGAGCGTGAGCGCCGTGCCGTGGACCACGCGCGAGTAGAGGTCGCGGCCGAGCTGGTCGGTCCCGAACCAGTGCGCCGAGGAGGGCGGCTGGAGCTTGTCGGCCGGCACCCCGGTCAGCGGGTCGGAGTGCGCGAGCAGCGCCGGGGCGAACGCCGCGAGCAGGACGACGACGATCCAGACCGCTGCGGCGAGCAGCCCGGGACGTCGGACCACGAACCCGAGGGTCGACAGCAGACTCGACAGCCCGCGGCCCCGTCGTGACGGTTCGGCTCCGCCGGGGCCGGCGCCGGAACCGGAGCCCCCGACGGTAGCGGCACCCTCGAGCGTCCCTCCGTCCGGCAGGACGGTCTTCTCGTGCGGGGCGAGGACTGTGTCGGTCATGCTGCACCTCCGTGAAGGACGGCGACCTCGGAGGTCGACGATCGGGCGGGTCCGACCTCGCTCGCCGGGGCGACGCCGCCTCGCCCGGACGTCCCCCGGGGCGTGGTCGTGCCCCGTCGACGCCCGGTCACCACGCGGGGATCGAGCAACGGGTAGGCGAGGTCGACGAGCAGGTTGGAGACCACGAACACGACCGCGGCGAAGATCACGATCCCCTGCACGACCGGGATGTCCTGGGTCTGCACCGCGGAGGCGGTCACGCGTCCGAGACCTGGTCGGGAGAACACGGTCTCGGTGACGACCGTCCCGGAGAGCAGCTGGCCGACGATCAGGCCGGTCATCGTCAGCGCGGGAAGGGCGGCGTTGCGCAGGGCGTGCGAGAAGAAGACCCTCGGGCGCCCGGCCCCCTTGGCCCAGACCGCGTCGATGTAGGGCTCGCGCAACGTGGTCGCCAGGCTCTTGGACAACAGCTGGGCGATCGTCGCCCCCGTGGGCACGGCGAGAGTGATCGCGGGCAGGACGATCGAGGCGAACCCCTTGTTCCCCATCGCGGGGAAGATCGGCAGCGTGAAGGAGAACCACTGGATGAGCAGGAGGCCGAACCAGAAGGCGGGGATGGCGACCCCGAGCGGCGGCAGCCCGAGGAGGAGCTGCCCGAGACCGCGGAACCGGGTGTAGGTGGCGGCGATCGCCAGCCCCCCACCGAGCACGATCGCGAGCAGCAGCCCGGCTGCGGCGATCTGCACGGTCGGCGGGATCGCCTCGACGATGAGGTCCGCGGCGGGCCGTCCCGTGCTGATCGACTGGCCGAGGTCCCCGCGGAACAGCCCGGCGAGCTGGGAGAAGTACTGGACCACGAGCGGGCGGTCCAGGCCGTGCTCGGCGCGGAGCGCGTCGAGCTGCTCGGGGGTGATGTCGTTGGCGTCGGCCCCGGCCATGAGCTGGGCCGGGTCGCCGGGCAGGGCGTAGAGCACGATGAAGGACACCGTGTAGGCGGCCCAGAGCACGCCGACCGCCTGGGCCAGTCGCGTCGCGAGATAGCGTCCCATGGTGGTTCTCCTCCTTCGTCAGGCGCCGACGACGGCGACCGGGCGCGCAGCGGCCGACGACCCCGGTGCGGCCGCGCCCGTGGCCACCGTCGAGCTGTCACGGCTCGTGGTCGGCGTCCATCCGAGGGCTGGGGCGACGAGCGTCGCGACGTCGTGCAGGATCTGCTCGTACTCCTCGTCGCTGAACTCGTAGGGCAGCTCGAGACGCAGCTCGTCGACCTCGCCCACGACGGCGTCCGCCACGAGCCGCTCGAGGATCTGCTCGCTCGGGCCGACGAGATCGGGCGCGAAGAGCGTCCGGCGCTCGCCCTGCGGGGCGAGGGTCCGGGCCCGCCGCGACTCCTCGAAGGCTCGGTAGCGTCGGCGCGACGAGGCGTCGGCGCTGTCGGTCGGCACGACGACGCGCCCGAGCGCGACTCTCGTCGATCGCCCTCCGCCGAGCCCCGCGCGGTACGCGGCGAGGTTCGCGAGCTGGGCCGTGACGAAGTCGTCGGACTCCTCGCCCGCCACGATGTTCCCGGTCAGCAGGTTGAGGCCGTTGCGCGATGCCCACTCGGTCGACCGGCGCGAGCCGGCCCCGTACCAGAGGCGGTCGACGAGCCCAGGGCTGTGCGGCTGGAGCCGGGGGCGCTGCACGTTCCCGGGTGAGTGCACGACCGTGTCCTCGTCACCGATGAAGCCGCCCGACAGGTTCGCCGCGAGCCGCTCGATGCGCGCGTGCGAGAAGTCGTGGGACTCCCAGTCCCCGTCGAAGACCAGGTCGCCGATGAGGTCGGCGTGCGGCGGACGCCCCGCGCTGAGGCCGACCTGGAGGCGCCCCTGCGAGAGGACGTCGGCGGTCGAGAGGTCTTCTCCGAGGCGGAACGGGCTCTCGTAGCCGATCGGGATGACGCCCGTGCCCAGCTCGATCGTGGAGGTGCGCTGAGAGGCGGCGGCGAGGAAGACCGTCGCCGACGAGATCCCGTGCTCGAGGTGCCGCTGGCGGACCCACGCTCCGTCGAACCCCCAGGCCTCGGCGCGCTCGAACAGCCGTAGCGTCGCCTCGAGGCCGCTGTAGGGGTCGTCGTCCGGGAAGTTCCCGGGGGTGAGGAAGGCCAGCGAGGAGATCGCCGGGGTGCTCTGGCTCACGGTGGTGCGTCCTTCGGTCGGACGACGTGCGGGTCCCGCCCGTCCCCGGGCACGCCACAGGAACCCGTGGACGGGGTCGTTCGTCACGTCGTGTGCTTACCGCGACCTGTCGGCGCGGTCAGGTCCTGCCCGGAGCACCCCGTCACATCGAAGGGTTGCTGACCAGCGAGCCGGGTCTTGGCGCTGGCGCTCTTCACCTGCCGCACAGGAAAGCCTCCCGGCGCCATGTAGTCAAGGAGTGAGAGCGGCGTCCCACTCCATGAGACATTGCAAACGAGAAACGGGGCCCGGAGACCGTTCCAGGTCTCCGGGCCCCGTCGTGGGACCGGGCGCCGCGCCCGCGCCCTGCGGCGCTGCCTGCCCTCAGGACGCCTTGCGCCTGCGCCCCACGAGCACCAGGTCGTCGCGGTGCACGACCTCGCGGTCGTAGCCCTCGCCGAGCTTGTCGCGCAGCTCGTGCGTCGAGCGCCCGAGGAGGTCGGGGATGTCGGTCGAGTCGAAAGCCACGAGCCCCCGCGCGATCACTCGCCCGTCGGGTGCGACGAGCTCGACCGGGTCGCCCGCGTCGAAGTCGCCCGTGACCCCGACGACGCCCGCCGGGAGGAGCGAGGCCCGCCCGCCCAGGACCGCGGTCACGGCCCCCTCGTCGAGCTCGAGCCGCCCGCGCGTGCGCGCGGCGTGCGCGAGCCACAGGCGTCGGCGCGTGGTGCGCTTGCCCGTGACGGCGAACCAGGTCCCGACCTCGCGCCCGGCGAGCGCACCCTCGGCGTTCGCGGCCTTGGTCAGCACGACCGGGATCCCCGAGCCGGTCGCGATGCGCACGGACTCGAGCTTGGTGAGCATGCCGCCCGTCCCGATCGAGCTGCCGCGTCCCGTGACCTCGATGCCCTCGAGGTCGAGCGGCGAGCGGACCTCGCGGATGCGCTGGGTACCGGGGCGCGAGGGCGGGCCGTCGTAGAGCCCGTCGACGTCGGTCAGCAGCACCATGACGTCGGCGCGGACCAGGTGCGAGACGAGCGCGGCGAGACGGTCGTTGTCGCCGAAGCGGATCTCGTCGGTCGCGACCGCGTCGTTCTCGTTGACGACGGGCACGACCCCCAGGTCCAGGAGACGCTCGAGCGAGCGCTGCGCGTTGCGGTAGTGCCCGCGGCGGATGGTGTCCTCGGCCGTGAGGAGGACCTGCCCCACGCGGATGCCGTACTCGGCGAACGCCTGGGCGTACCGGGCGACCAGGAGGCCCTGGCCCACCGAGGCCGCGGCCTGGGCCGTGGCGAGGTCGCGTGGTCGGGCGCTGAGGCCGAGCGGCCCGATCCCCGCCGCGATCGCCCCGGACGTCACGAGCACGACCTGCCCGCCCGCGGCGTGCCGCGCGGCGATGACGTCGACGAGCGCGTGCAGGGCCGGGACGCTGAGGTGCCCGTCCGGTCCGGTGAGCGAGGAGGAGCCGATCTTGACGACGACCCGGTGGGCCGTGGCGACCTGGGAGCGTGCGGAGAGCGCATTCACCGGGACATCATCGCGCGCCGGGCGCCGGGACGGGGCGTCATTTCACCGTGTGACACCCCGCCGTGAGACGACGTGGGCCCGACGACGTCGCTCCCCTCCCGCGCTCGCCCCGCCAGGGCGGTGGTCGTCGCTCGACCGGGACGCCGCAGGGCGGGCACGGACCCGAGGGACCGTACCCGCCCTGCGGGCGGACGTCGTGACCTGACGCCGAGCGGACGGTCAGTCCTTCTCGGGGTCCGTCCAGTGGCCGGACTCGCGCTCGGTCCAGAGCTCGGCGCGGGCCTCTGCCTTGGCGTCCATGCGCTCGTTGTACTCGCGACGCTTGTCGTTGCGCGTGGGACGCGAGTGGTCGTCGAAGCGCAGGTCGGTGCCACGGGGGCCGCCGAGGTGCTCGGAGCCCGTGATGAGCGTGGGCTCCCAGTCGAAGACCACGGCGTTCTTCTCGGACCCGATGCGCACCTCGTCGCCCGCGACGGCCCCGGCCTTGAAGAGCTTCTCCTCGACGCCCAGGCGGGCCAGACGGTCGGCGAGGTAGCCGACGGCCTCCTCGTTCGCGAAGTCGGTCTGGCGGACCCAGCGCTCGGGCTTGGAGCCGCGGACCTCGAAGTAGAACGTGCCGTCGCCGGCGTTCTTGCGGGTGACCGTGAACCCGGCGTCGTCGACGGCCTTGGGGCGCAGGATCGTGCGGGCCGGAGCGGGGGCCGGGGTCTCGCGTCGCGCCTTGTCGACGAGCCCGGCGAGCGCGTAGGTCAGCTGGCGCAGGCCCTCGTGGCTCGCCGCCGAGATCTCGAAGACCTGCAGGCCGCGGGCCTCGAGGTCGGGCCGGACCAGGTCGGCCAGCTCGCGCGCCTCGGGGACGTCGATCTTGTTGAGCACGACGAGGCGGGGGCGCTCGTTGAGCGGGAGCCCGCCCACGACGCCCGAACCGTCGAGGTCGCCCGAGTAGGCGGCCAGCTCGGCCTCGAGGGCCTCGAGGTCGGAGATCGGGTCGCGACCGGGCTCGAGCGTCGCACAGTCGAGCACGTGCACGATCACGGCCGTGCGCTCGATGTGGCGCAGGAACTCGAGGCCGAGCCCCTTGCCCTCGCTCGCGCCGGGGATGAGGCCCGGGACGTCGGCGACCGTGAAGCGCACCTCGCCGGCCTGGACGACGCCGAGGTTCGGGACGAGGGTCGTGAACGGGTAGTCGGCGATCTTGGGGCGCGCGGCGGAGATCGCGGCGACGAGCGAGGACTTGCCCGCGCTCGGGAAGCCGACGAGCGCGACGTCCGCGATCGACTTGAGCTCGAGGACGAAGTCGACCTCCTCGCCGGGCTCGCCCAGGAGTGCGAAGCCCGGGGCCTTGCGGCGCGGGGACGCGAGGCCGTGGTTGCCCAGGCCGCCGCGACCACCGGCGGCGGCGACGTACTCGGCCCCCTCGCCGATGAGGTCGGCGAGCACGTTCCCCTGACGGTCCTTGACCACGGTGCCGTCGGGCACGCGCAGGATCAGGTCCTCGCCGTTGGAGCCCGCGCGGTAGTCGCCCATGCCCTGGGTCCCGGACGCGGCGTGGCGGTGGGGAGAGTGGTGGAACTCGAGGAGCGTCGTGGTCTGCGTGTCGACGACGATCCGCACGCTCCCACCGTCCCCACCCTTGCCGCCGTCGGGGCCGGCGAGCGGCTTGAACTTCTCCCGACGGATGGAGGCGCAGCCGTTTCCGCCGTCACCGCCGGAGGCGTGCAGAACGACGCGGTCGACGAACGTGGCCATGGAAAGGGTCCTCTCGAGCGGGGGGAAGAACACCAGGAGGGGCGCACCGCGTCGGTGCGCCCCTCCTGTCAAGCATGTGCTGCGTCGTGGATCAGGCCTCGGCAGAGACGATGTCGACGACCTTGCGACCACGGCGCGTACCGAACTGGACGGCACCGGCGGTCAGGGCGAACAGCGTGTCGTCGCCACCGCGACCGACGTTGTTGCCCGGGTGGAAGTGGGTGCCGCGCTGGCGGACGATGATCTCGCCGGCGCTGACGACCTGGCCACCGAAGCGCTTCACGCCGAGGCGCTGGGCGTTGGAGTCACGACCGTTGCGCGAGGAGCTCGCGCCCTTCTTGTGTGCCATGTCGAACCTGCTTTCGTGCTGGAAGAAGAGGGGGTGGGATCACCTGCGGCGGCTCTCACGAGCCACCGAGGGAAGTCACTTGATGCCGGTGACCTTGAGGCGGGTCAGCTGCTGACGGTGACCCTGGCGCTTGCGGTAGCCGGTCTTGTTCTTGTACTTGAGGATCGTGATCTTCGGGCCCTTTTCGTCCCGGACGACCTCAGCAGTGACCTTGACCTTCGCGAGCGCCGCAGCGTCGTGGGTCACCTTCTCCCCGTCCACCAGCAGGATCGCAGGAAGCTCGACGGACTGTCCGGCACCAGCCGACAGACGGTCGACGACGACGATATCGCCGACGGACACCTTCTCCTGGCGGCCACCGGCCTTGACGATCGCGTACACCACGTTGTTGCTCATCTCTTCTAGTCTTGGCGTGCTCGCCATGTCTGGTCGTCTTGGCAGGACTCAACACACCGTGGCGTGCGAGTGCGACCTGTCCATGGGCACACGGGACCAGTGCGCACCGAGCGCACCGACGTTCAAGATTACGGAATCCCTGGCGCAGGGTCAAATAGCCCCACCCCGGCCCGCCGGTCAAGTCGGCACGCCCGTGCGTGGCGAACGGCCCCCCGGTGGAGCACCGGGCTCAGTCGAGGACGAACGTGACCTCGAGCGCGACCTGCCAGGCCACGATCTTCCCGTCCCTGACCTCGACCTTCTGCTCCTTGACCCACGCACCCGTGAGGTTGCGCAGCGTCGAACTCGCCCGCTCGATCCCGGTCGTGACCGCGTCGTCGAAGCTCACGTCGGACCGTGCACTGATCTGGGTGATACGCGCCACCGAGCCGCTCATGACGTCCTCCGTCATCGTCGGGCGGGCGCCCCGTCGCGCCCACGCTCCCCTCCACGATCCCCCGGGCAACCGCGGGTCGCCAGCGCAGCGGCAGGATCATCGCCGGCGCAGCGGCAGCGTCGAGCACGACCCTCAGCCGAGCCGCGCCGCGAGCCCCGCCACGATCACGTCGACGCCGAACCCGAACCTCTCCTCGAACGCGGCCGCCTGCGAGGGGTCGAGCTCACGACGGTCGACCGCTTGCTCCTCGGCGACGAAGCCTAGGACGAAGGCGAGCAGCGTCCCCCAGGCGCGCGCGGCGTCGTCGGGCCCGAACCCTGCCGCCGTGAGGATGCCCATGGGCACCTCGACCGCACCCCGCAGCGACTCGTCGGTGACGAAGGTCCCGCCGAACACCCGCGCCCCGTCGCGGTGCGAGAGCAGCATCTCGCGCAGGTTGGTCGCGGACTCGCGCACGCAGTCCTGCCAAGGGGACCCAGCCGCCACGGCCTCGTCCCAGGCCGCCCCCGCGACGAGGTCGCGCAGCATGGTGGCCGCCATCTCGTCGAGCAGGTCACGCTTGCCCGCGAAGTGCCAGTAGAGCGCGGGCGCCTTGACACCCAGGTCCTGGGCGAGCCGGCGCAGCGTCAGCCCGTCGAGGCCGACCTCGTCGAGCAGCGCGAGCGCTGCTCGCACGACGCGCTCGCGGTCCAGCCTCTCGGCCATGGGCCCACCCTCCTCGCGCGTCCGGCGAGTCCGGACCACCACACCTTGACACCTTAACGATGTTCAGCAACTCTAACGCTGTTAGATCGAACAACGTTAAGGAGAGTCCGATGCGCGTCCTGCTCGTGATCGACCACCCCTACGAGGGCAGCTACAGCCGCGCGCTCGCCGCCGCCGCGATCCGGGGCGCGACCACCGCCGGGCACGAGGTCGACGTGATCGACCTCGACCTCGACGACTTCGACCCCGTCGTCCGACGGGCCGACCTCGGCGCATGGCGCGAGGGGCGGACCGTCGACCCGCAGGCCGCGGGGTACCAGGAGCGGCTGGCCGCGGCCGACCACCTCGTCCTCGTCCACCCGGTCTGGTGGGAGGTCATGCCCGCGCGCCTCAAGGGCTTCTTCGACAAGGTCCTCGTGCCCGGGTTCGCGTACACCGAGAACCGGGTCGGGGCGCTCCGGGGCCTGCTCGGGCTGTCGGGGGTCACGCTCGTGACGACCATGACGACGCCCGGGCCGCTCTACCGCACCTGGTTCGGCGCCCCCGTCCAGCGGGTCGTCGCCCGCGGGGTCTTCGGCCAGCTCGGCGTCCGACGGGTCCGGTGGGTCAACCACTCGCGCGTGGCCCAGGTCTCGCCCGCGCGGCGCGAGCGCTGGCTCTCACGGCTCGAACGTCTCGCCGCCGAGCTCCCCGAGCCGTCGGCGACCGTCCGTGACCGCGCGGCCCGGCGCCGTCGCGACCTGGCCGCGCAGGAGGCCGCGCAAGAGGCCGCGCAGGAGGCCGCCCGGCAGGCCCTGCCGAGCCCGACGCCCGTCGGGCCGACGTCCGTCGGGCCCACGTCCTGAGACCCGGCGCCCCCCGGGACGACGAAGGACCCCGGCCGGAGCCGGGGTCCTTCGTCGAGCTGCGTGAGCCGGAGCGTCAGGCGTCCGCCTGACCGTTCGACCCGGCGGCCTGCGCCTGCGCGATCTGGGCGCGGACGTCGTCCATGTCGAGGCCCTTGACCGCCTCGACGACCTGCTCGAGCGCGGGCGCGGGAAGCGCGCCGGGCTGCGAGAAGACGAGCACGCCCTCGCGGAACGCCATGAGCGTCGGGATCGAGGTGATGTTCGCGGCGGCCGCGAGACCCTGCTCGGCCTCGGTGTCGATCTTGCCGTGCACGACGTCGGGGTGGGTCTCCGAGGATGCCTCGAACACCGGGGCGAACTGGCGGCACGGGCCGCACCACGACGCCCAGAAGTCCACCAGGACGATGTCGTTGTCCTTGATGGTCTGCTCGAACGTGGCGCCGGTGAGTTCCTGGGTTGCCATGAAGGTCCTTCCTGAGGGGTTCACCAGGTGCAGCAACGGGTCGGGGCCCGGTATTCCCGGCGCGGCGGGTGGGAGTCCGCGCGTGCTGGCAGGTCGCACGACCGCCGTCGGCCTGGCCTGCGTCGCCGTGAGCGAGGTCACGTCTAGGCTGTGGCGCGTGGAACGCCTCAGGCCGCGCACGATCGCGGGATACGCCATCGGTTCGGTCGGCACGGGTGGGTTCGGCACGCTGCCGGGCCTCATGCTCCTGTACTACCTGACCGACGCGCTCGCCGTCCCGGCCGCGGTCGCGGGCCTGGTCGTGACGGGCGCCAAGGTCTGGGACGTCGTGATCGACCCGTTCATCGGGTACGGCAGCGACCGCGACCTGGTCCGCACCGGGTCCAGGCGGCGCTTCATGACGATCGGTGCGGTCGCGATCCCGGTGTTCTTCGCGCTGACGTTCGCCGTGCCCGCAGGGGCGTCGACCGTGGCCGCCTCGATCTGGGTCCTGGTCGCGTTCCTGCTCGCGGCCACGGCGTTCTCGATGTTCCAGGTCCCCTACATCGCGCTGCCCGCGGAGATCGCCCCGACCTACGACGAGCGCACGCGCCTCATCAGCTGGCGCGTGGCGACGCTCGCGTTCGCGATCCTGCTCTTCGGCGCCGGCGGTCCCGTGCTGCGCGGCGAGACGAGCTCGCTGTCCGGGTACCTGACCCTCGGGGTGGTCGCGGGCCTGGTCATCGGGGCCGGCATGTTCGTGGCGTCACGCGTGGCCCCGCGCGGCGCGCGGGCGTCCGGCCCGACGGTGCAGCTCCCCCCGGGCGCGCAGGCCGCGGCCCCGGTGGCAGCGGCCTCGGCGCTCGGCGCCTTCCGGATCGCGGTCGCCGAGGCCGTCTCGACCCTGCGCAGGAGCCAGCCCTTCCGCGTGCTCCTCACGGCGTTCTTCCTGCAGGCGCTCGCGACGGGACTCATGCTCGCGGCCGCGAACTACGTCGCGACGTACGTCCTGGAGTCGGACCTCGCGGTGAGCCTGCTGTTCGCCGCGCTCATCGCCCCCGCACTGCTGGTCATGCCGCTCTGGAACCGGCTCGCGCGCCGCGTGGGCAAGGAGCGCAGCTTCGTCCTGGCGAGCGCGCTGTTCGCGCTCGCGACGCTGTGCATGGTGCCCCTCGCCTGGGCCCCGGGCTCGTGGGTCTACCTGCCCACGGCCCTCGCGGGCGTCGGCTACGCGGGCATGCAGGCGCTGCCGCTCGCGATGCTCCCCGACGTGATCGCGCACGACGCGCGCACGGTGCCCATGACGGGCCAGGGCGCGTCCGATCGCGGCGGTGCCTTCAGCGGGGTCTGGACCGCGGGCGAGACGACGGGCATGGCGTTCGGCGCCGCGTTGCTGAGCCTCGTGCAGTGGGTCACGGGTTACCAGTCCTCGAGCGCGGGCTTCACACCCGAGCAGTCGACGGCAGCGATCGACGGGATCGCGCTCTCGTTCTCGCTGGTCCCGGCGGTTCTTGTCGCGCTGAGCCTCGTCGCCCTCGTACGCTATCGACTGCGCAGGGGCGACATCGACGTGCCCACCGAGGAGTCCGCCGCGCATGAGCGCCCTTGACGCCACCCCCCTGCCCGCCCCGCCCGTCCTGCGGACCGAGGGCATCCTCGACCGCCTCGCAGCGCTGCGCGCGGCCGACGCCCCGACGCACGGGGGCCGTGTGCTCTCCTACGTCTACGACCCGGACCTGTCCGAGCTCGACGCCCTCGCCGGGGACGCGATCCGCGCGGTCCAGCCGCTCAACGCCCTGGACCCCACGACGTTCTCCTCGGTCGCGGTCATGGAGCGCGAGCTCGTGGCGTTCGCGCGCGACATGCTGCACGGGACCGGCGCGCGGGACGCGAGCGGCGTCGTCGGGACCGTGACGTCCGGCGGGACCGAGAGCTGCCTGCTGGCGGTCAAGACCGCGCGCGACGCGTTCCTCGCCGCCCAGCCCGCGCAGGCCGACGGCGCGCCGCGCACGGTCGGGACGCTCGGCTTCGCGCTGCGCGTGGTCGCCCCCACGACCGTCCACGCCGCGTTCCACAAGGCCGCGGCCTACCTGGGGCTCGAGCTCGTGCTCGTCCCGGTGGACCCGGTCACGTGCCGCGCAGTCCCGTCGGCCCTCGCCGCGGCCGTGGGCGACGGACGGGACGTCGCGCTCGTCGTGGTCTCCGCGCCCTCCTACCCGCACGGGGTCGTGGACCCCGTCGAGGAGGTCGCGGCGGCCGCGAGCGCCCTGGGCGTCCCGGTCCACGTGGACGCGTGCGTGGGCGGGTGGGTCCTGCCCTTCTGGCCCGACGACGCAGCCCAGGTCCCGCTCTTCGACTTCCGCGTCCCGGGGGTCACCTCGATCTCGGCCGACATCCACAAGTACGGCTACGCCCCCAAGGGCACGTCCGTCCTGCTGACGCGCGACCGCGACCGCCAGCGCCACCAGCTGTTCGCGACGACGCGCTGGCCGGGCTACCCCGTCGTGAACTCGACCGTCATGGGCTCCAAGTCGGCAGGGCCGCTCGCCGCGGCGTGGGCCGTGACGCAGGCGCTCGGCGAGCCCGGCTACCGGGCCGTGACCGCACGCTGCGCCGTGGCCACGAGCGCGCTGCGCGAGGTGCTCGGGTCGATCGAGGGCCTGCGGATCGTGGGGCACCCCGTGGGACCGCTCGTGGCGGTCGCGACCGACGAGTCGGTCCCTGCCGACCGACGGGTCGACCCGCACGTGTGGTCGGACGCGGTGCGGGCGAGCGGGTTCGTCCTCCAGCCCCAGCCGGGCTTCACGCAGCCCGACGGCTCGCGCCTGCCGCACACGACGCACTTCACGGTGACCCCGGTGACGGTGGGCGTGGTCGACGAGCTGGGTGGCGCGCTCCTCGCGGCCGCCGACGCCGTCCGCGGTGTACCGCGACCCGACCCCGAGCAGGTGCTGACCGGACTGCTCTCGACGCTCGCACCGGGCGTCGAGCCCGCCGAGGCGGTCGCGGCGCTCGGGTCGCTCGACTCGGCCACGGCCTGGGAACTCGTGCAGCGCACGGTGCTGGGTGGCGCCGACACGCGCGGAGGCGACGCGCCCGAGCCCGGCACGGGCCCCATGGCCCCGCTCCTGGCGCTCGTCGAGGCGCTGCCGTCCGCGGCCGGCGAGCGCCTGCTCGTCGAGCTCATCGCCCGGCTCGCCGAGCCGGTGGCGGGTCCTCCGACCCTCTGAGCGCCCGGTCGGTGGGGCGTCGCGGTGCTCGGTCGACGAGACGCCGCGGCGCCCCTCCTGCCGGTGTCCCGTGCCTTGCGGTGCAGCGGCACGGGACGGGCGCGGGTGGTAGAACAGTCGGGTGACGGACACCGCGGACTTCCCGCCCGACGACTTCTCCCGTGAGCTCCCCCAGCCGGCCGGGTGGCTGAGCGCCGAGGACCTCGCGGCCGCACGGTCGCACCTGCCGCTCGTCTACGTCGACGCCGTCCCGGTCCGGGTCGACGACTCGGGCGACGTCGTCGCGGTCGGACTGCTCCTGCGCGTGACCCCCGAGGGTCAGATGACCCGGGCGCTCGTGTCCGGCCGTGTGATGTACCACGAGCGGATCCGCGACGCCCTGCTGCGGCACATCGAGAAGGACCTGGGACCTGTGGCCCTCCCCCACGTCCCGGCCTCCCCGCAGCCGTTCACGGTCGCCGAGTACCTCCCCACGCCCGGCATCACGGGCTACCACGACCCGCGGCAGCACGCGGTCTCGCTCGCGTACGTCGTGCCGGTCTCCGGCGACTGCCAGCCCCAGCAGCAGGCGCTCGAGCTCGCGTGGCTCACGCCCGAGCAGGCGTGCAGCGACCAGGTCCAGCTCGAGATGCACGGCGGTCAGGGCACGCTCCTGCGCCAGGCCATGGCGTACGTCGGCCGCCTCACGTGAGCGCCGCGCAGGTCGCCACGCCGTCCCGCACCGGGTGGCGTGGCGTGACGGCCGCCCGCTGGTGGCACGGCGTGGTCGCGGCCATGACGCTGACCGGAGTGGTGTGGGAGCTGTTCGCGACCCTCGGCCGAGGCCCGGAGGCCGGCGACTCGACCGCGACGCTCGTGGTCCACTTCTTCAGCTACTTCACGATCCTGTCGAACCTTCTCGTCGGGGTCACGAGCGCGATGCTCCTCGTGAACCCGGTACGCGACGGGCGCGTGTTCCGCATCGCCCGGCTCGATGCGCTCCTGTGCATCGCGGTGACCGGGATCGTCTACAACACGGTGCTCGCCGGGCTGCAGGAGCTGAGCGTCGCGGGCCTCTTCACGAACCTGTTCATGCACCAGGCCGGTCCGTTGCTCGCGGTCGTCGGGTGGCTCGTCGTGGGCCCCCGCCCGCGCATCGACTCCGCGACGATCTGGTGGTCGGTCGTCGCGCCGCTCGCATGGATCGTCTACATCTTCGTGCAGGGCGCGTTCACCCGTTGGTACCCCTACCCGTTCATGGAGGTGACCGAGATCGGGTACCCGCAGGCCGTGCTCAACACGGGGGTCGTGGCCGTGGTGTTCCTGGGCCTCGCGGCCCTGCTGGGCCTGGTCGACCGGCGGATGAAGCCCGCCCCCGCACCGGACTGACGCCTGTTCGTCCCGCGCGCCGTCGGCGCCTGCGGACCTTCACCCGCACGGCCGGGCGAACCGGCTCGCGCGCCTTCCGGAGCCGCCTCCTGCCGGCGGTAGCGTGTCGCCATGTCGAAGACGTCGAAGAAGAAGTCGAAGAAGAACAAGGGCCCGTCCCTGTCCCGTGAGGTCTACGAGGCCGAGCTGTTCCGGCTCCAGGCGGAGCTCGTCAAGCTCCAGCAGTGGACGCAGGCCACGGGCACGCGGGTCGTGGTGATCTTCGAGGGCCGCGACGCCGCGGGCAAGGGCGGCACGATCAAGCGCATCACGCAGTACCTGAGCCCGCGCATCGCACGGATCGCCGCCCTGCCGACGCCCACCGAGCGCGAGCGTTCGGAGTGGTACTACCAGCGCTACATCGCGCACCTGCCTGCGGCGGGCGAGATCGTGCTGTTCGACCGCTCCTGGTACAACCGGGCAGGCGTCGAGAAGGTCATGGGCTTCTGCACGCCTCAGGAGTACCAGCGCTTCATGCGCCAGACCCCGGTCTTCGAGCAGATGCTCATCGACGACGGGATCCTGCTGCGCAAGTACTGGTTCTCCGTCTCGGACGCCGAGCAGCTCAAGCGGTTCCGCTCCCGGCTGTCCGACCCGGTCCGCCAGTGGAAGCTGAGCCCCATGGACCTGGAGTCGATCCACCGCTGGGAGGACTACTCGCGTGCCAAGGACGAGATGATGGTGCACACCGACGTCCCCGAGAGCCCATGGTTCGTCGTCGAGTCGGACTCCAAGAAGAACGCCCGGCTCAACATGATCGCCCACCTGCTCTCGACCATCCCGTACGTCGACGTGCCGCACGACAAGGTCGAGCTGCCCGACCGGCCCCGGGCGTCGAGCAGCTACGTGCGTCCCCCGCGCGAGCTGGCGAACTACGTCCCCGACCACGTGGCCCAGCTCCTGGGAGACCCCGAGAACGGGTTCTGAGCGGCGCGCGCTAGAGCTCGAGCGTGGGCCAGTCCGCGAAGTCCTCGCGCATCCGGCGGTCGTGCGTCGCCACCACCACGGCCGCGGGGGTGACGCGCAGCGCCTGGGTCAGCTCGTCGACCAGGTCGATCGAGAGGTGGTTGGTCGGCTCGTCGAGCAGCAGGACGTGCGGCACGGCGAGCAGCGCGCGAGCCAGGTCGAAGCGACGCCGCTGCCCTGCGGACAGCTCGCGCAGCGGCCGGTCCAGGTCCTCCTCGGTCAGCAGCCCCAGGAACGCGACGGGCACCAGGTAGTCCGGGTCGAGCGTGCCCGCCGAGAGCAGGTCGAGCGCCTCCTGCGCGTACTCCTCGAAGCCCGTGCGCTCCTCGGCGCCGGCCGGGAGCGTGGGGCCCTCCTGCGCGACGATCCCGACCCGCACGCCCTCGGCGACCGAGCGGGTGCCCCGATCGAGATCGATCGTGCCCGCGAGCGCCGCGAGGAGGGTCGACTTGCCCGAGCCGTTCGGCCCGGTGATCAGCAGCCGCCCCGACGGCGGGATCGCGATGCGTGTCCCGGGCAGGTCGAGCCGGGCGCCCGTGGGCACGGCAGCGGGAGCCGGGCCGTCTCCGTCGTCGGGCAGGCCGCCGGGCTCGCCCGGACGCTCGCGCGGCCCTGCGTCGACGCGCGGGCTGCGTACCTCGAGCAGCGGCAGGTCGGGGGCCCACCCGGGCGACATGGCCAGCAGGTCGGGGAAGCGCAGCTCGAGCGGAGGGACGGGGACCTCGACGGCCTCGGCCTCGAGCTTCTGCACGAGCCGGTCCGCGGCCTTGACGTGGATGCGCGCGTGCGTCGCGCGACGGTGCTTCTGGCTGCCCTTGGCGGGACGCCACTCGTCGGAGAGCCCCTCGTACGACGCGTCGAGGCGCTCGGCGAGCTTCTCGGCGCGCTTGCGCTCTGCCCGGTAGCGCTGACGCCACCGGTGCAGGGCCTGGTTCTTGGCGAAGCGGTAGGCGAGGTAGCCCGGCTGCCCGTACAGGACCGGCTTGCCGTCCATCGCCGGGTCGAGGTCGAGGATCTCGGTCGCGACGTCGTCGAGCAGCTGGCGGTCGTGCGTGACCATGACGATCCCGCCGCCCCAGGCCACGATCTCGCCCGTGAGGAAGTCGATGCCGCTCGTGTCGAGGTGGTTGGTCGGCTCGTCCAGGAGCAGGAGGTCGCTGCGCTCGGCCAGGCGGCACGCGAGGCGCACGCGGTAGCGCTCGCCGACCGAGAGCGTCGCGAGCTCGCGGTGCGGGTCGCGGCACGCGCCCAGCCGGGACAGCGCGACCTCGACGCGACGGTCGGCGTCCCACACGGCCAGGTGCTCGGCGCGGGCCAGCACGTCCGAGAGCTCGGCGAGGCTGCCGTGCTCGTGGTCGAAGTCGCGGGTCACGGCGTCGAGCTCTGCTCCCACGGCCCGCACGGTCGCGAGGCTCTCGCGGACCAGGTCGCCCACGGTCTGGCCGGGCAGCGGGACGAGCTCCTGCTCGACGACGGCGAGCGAGCCCTGACGGCGCACCTCGCCCCCGCTCGGCGGCAGCGTCCCGGCCAGGACGCCCAGGAGCGTCGACTTCCCGCTGCCGTTCTCACCGACCACGCCGAGGCGCGTGCCGGGGGCCACGCGCAGGGAGACGCCCGAGAGGACGGGGCGTCCGGGGTAGGAGAAGGAGAGGTCGTCGACAGCCAGGTGCACGGGTCAACCCTAGAGGGACCTGAAGGGCAGGCGCGCCCTTCCCTCCTGCCGCGCCACGTCCCGGCCCGTGGACGTGGCCCGCGCAACACCTGGCGGCGGACCGTGGCGCGGGCGCGCTCCGGTAGCGTCGTGGCCATGACCTCGACGCCTGCCACCGCCCCGAGCCCGCCCCGCCCGACCGTCCGGACGGGTGTCGTCGCCCTGGCCGTCGTGCTCGACGTCGTCGCGGTCCTCGCGTTCGCGGCAGGCGGCCGGGCGACGCACTCGGCGGACAGCCCGCTGACCGCGGTCCTGTCGATCGCCTGGCCCTTCCTCGTGGGCCTCGCGGCGGGCTGGGTCCTGCTGCGCGCGTGGCGGTGGCCGCTCGCGGCCTGGCCGACCGGGGTCGTGCTGTGGGTCACGACGTGGGTCGTGGGGATGACGCTGCGCTGGGCCACGGGCGAGGGGCTCGCGAGCGCGTTCCTCGTGGTCTCCGCGGCGTTCCTGCTCGCGACGCTCGTGGGCTGGCGACTCGTCGCTCTCCTCGTGCTCACGGTCCGCGGGCGCCGGTAGGGCAGTCCGTCGGTCTGGAGTGCCCGGCGGCGCGGGGGCAGGTAGCCCGTCTCGTGACCGGGCACCGGCACCGGGTCACCGCTCGATGCCCTGCCCCCCTGGCGCCCAGGACGAGGTCGAGATCGTTCTGACGAGTTTCGTGGCCACGACGTCGTGGTCGAGCGCACGGAACGTCGTCCTCGACGTGCGGCTCGGACGTCCGAGCGAGCGCGACCCGGGTGGGGTCACGCTCGCTCGGACGTTCTCGGCCGACACGTCTGGTGGCCTGGCACCGGGCCCCCGCCTGCGATCAGGCGGGCCACGGCCGGACACCGCTCAGGCGAGCTGCTGGACCTGGACCTCGTCGACCGTCGTCCCGGTGAGCACCGCGACGACCTGGGGCGCGAGAGCGCGGAACGCCTTGCCCCGGTGGCTGATCGCGTTCTTCTCCGCGGCCGACAGCTCGGCGGCAGAGCGGGTCTCGCCGTCGGGCAGGAGGATCGGGTCGTACCCGAACCCGCCCTCGCCGCGCGGGGCGGTCAGGAGCGTGCCGCGCATCTCGCCCGTGCGCACCCACTCGCCCCCGTCGGGCGTCACGAGCGCGGCTGCGCACACGAAGCCCGCTGCCCGGTGCCCGGCGGGAACGTCGCCCAGCTGGGCGAGGAGAAGGTCGAGGTTCGCCTGGTCGTCGCCGTGGCGACCGGACCAGCGCGCCGAGAAGATCCCCGGCGCACCGCCCAGGACGTCGACCGCGAGCCCCGAGTCGTCGGCCACGGCGGGCAGGCCGGTCGCCGCAGCGAGAGCGCGCGCCTTGATGAGCGCGTTCTCCGCGAACGTCACGCCGTCCTCGACGGGCTCGGGCGCACCGACCTCACGCGCCGAGACCACGGCCTCGGGCGGCAGGTCGAGGCCCGGCTGGGCCGCGAGGATGGCCCGCAGCTCGGCGAGCTTGCCCACGTTGTGGGTCGCGAGCACGAGCAATGCGCCGGCCGGGACGCTCACGCCGGACGCAGCGCTCACCGCGACGCCTCGTCGAGCGCGAGCTGCTGGATGATCGCGAGCTCGGACGTCCCGTGGAGCGCGAGGTCCAGCAGGACGTCGAGCTCGGTGCGGTTGAACGGCGCGTGCTCGGCCGTGCCCTGCACCTCGACGAAGTCGCCCGAGCCCGTGACCACCACGTTCATGTCGGTGTCCGCGCGCACGTCCTCGACGTAGGGCAGGTCCAGCATGGGCGTGCCGTCGATGATGCCGACGCTCACGGCCGACACCGAGTCCGTGAGGACCTTCTTGCCGCCCTTGATCGCGCCGTGCTTCTTGCCCCAGGTCACGGCGTCGGCGAGCGCGACGTACGCGCCCGTGATCGCCGCGGTGCGCGTGCCGCCGTCGGCCTGCAGGACGTCGCAGTCGAGCACGATCGTGTTCTCGCCGAGCGCCGAGACGTCGATCACGGCGCGCAGCGAACGGCCGATGAGGCGCGAGATCTCGTGCGTGCGCCCGCCGATGCGGCCCTTGACCGACTCACGGTCGCTGCGGGTGCTGGTCGCGCGCGGGAGCATCGAGTACTCGGCCGTGACCCAGCCCTGGCCCGAGCCCTTGCGCCAGCGCGGCACGCCCTCGGTGAACGAGGCCGCGCACAGCACGCGCGTGCGGCCGAACTCGACGAGCACGCTGCCCTCCGCGGCGTCGAGCCAGTTCCGGGTGATCGTGACGGGGCGGAGCTCGTCGGGCGCGCGGCCGTCCGCGCGGACGGTCTGGGAGGTGGAGGCTGAAGTCATGGAGCCAGCCTATCCGGGCTCAGAGCGTGAAGACCCGGCCCGTCGCGGCCAGGTCCACCGGACCGTCGTAGACCGCGGTGGCCTCGTCGCGGGCGGCCTGCTTGTCGTTCCACGCGGGCAGGTGCGTGAGGACCAGGCGCTTCGCGCCCGCCGCCGTGGCGACCTCGCCCGCCCGCCTGCCCGTGAGGTGGATGCCGCGGTCGACCGCGTCGTCCCGCCCCTCGTGGAAGGCGGCCTCCGCCAGGAGCAGGTCCGCGTCCCGGGCCAGCTCGACCACGCCGTCGCAGAAGTCCGTGTCCCCCGTGTACGCGAGCGTGACCCGTTCCCCCGGGACCAGGCTCGAGGGCCCGGTCACCCGCACGCCGTAGGCCTCGACCGGGTGGTAGACGCGGAACGGCTCGATCTCGAGCGGACCGACCGTGACCACCTGCCCGGGGACCCACGCCCGGAAGTCGAACTGGGACCCGAGCGACTCCCCCGCCTCCAGACCGTAGGTCGCCCCGATCCTCTCGGCCGTGTTCGAGGGGCCCCAGACCGGCAGGGTGGCCGCGGCGTCCTGCGCGACGGACCCGTCGGTCGCCGCCTGCGCCACCACGACCGTCTCCGCGGCCGTACCCGCCGCCGCGGCGAGCCGGTCCGGGTGGTACTTGAGGTACACGTACAGACCGCACACGTCGACGAAGTGGTCGGGGTGCAGGTGGGACAGGCCGATCGCGTCGAGCCGGCGCGGGTCGAGGATGCCCTGGAGCGCGCCGAGCGCACCGTTGCCCATGTCGAGCAGGAGGTTCCACTCCCGCCCGTCCGGTGAGTCGGTGCCGGGCACCTGGACCAGGTACGAGGACGCGGGAGAGTCGGGGCCGGCGAACGAGCCGGAGCAGCCGACGACGACCAGCCGCATCAGACGGCCTCCACCAGCGAGACCTCGGGCCCGAGGAAGCGACGCGCGAGCTGGTCGAACGGCTCGGCGCTGCCCGTCGCACGGAAGCGGTGGCGCGGGGCGCCCGCCTCGCGCGAACGCTCCAGGCCGTGCGCGACGAGCGTGCGGTAGACGTCCTTGGCGGTCTCCTCGGCGCTCGAGACGAGCGTGACCTCGTCGCCCATGACGTACGAGATGGCGCCCGCGAGCAGCGGGTAGTGCGTGCAGCCCAGCACCAGGGTGTCGACCCCGGCAGCGCGGACCGGGGCGAGGTACTCGTGCGCGATCTCCAGGACCTCGGGGCCCGAGGTCACCCCGGCCTCGACGAGACGGACGAACTCCGGGCACGCCTGGGACGTGAGCCGCAGGCCCGGGGCCACGGCGAACGCGTCGTCGTAGGCGCGCGACTCGATGGTCCCCCGCGTCCCGATCACGCCGATGTTCCCCGTACGGGTCGCGGCGACCGCGCGGCGTGCCGCCGGCAGGATGACCTCGATGACGGGCATCCCGTAGCGCGCGGTGTAGCGCTCGCGGGCGTCGCGCAGCACCGCGGACGACGCCGTGTTGCACGCGATGACGAGCATCTTGACGCCCTCGTCGACCAGCTGGTCCATGATCGAGAGCGCCATGGCGCGCACCGCGGCGAGCGGCTTGGGCCCGTACGGGCTGTTCGCGGTGTCCCCGATGTACAGCAGCGACTCGTTCGGCAGCTGGTCGAGGATCGAGCGGGCGACGGTGAGTCCCCCGACTCCCGAGTCGAAGATGCCGATGGGTGCGTCGTTCACGGGGTCGAGCCTAGTGCCGCCCACGCCGGTTCGGTGGTCCCGGCGCCCCGGCGCCCTCTGTGTCACCGAACACAGGCGACCACGAGGCACGACGAAGGGCGCCGCACGTGCGTGCGACGCCCTCCGGTCCTGGTCCCGGGCCCGCCTGTCAGGACGGCGGCCCGGGATGCCTAGACCTTCGCCTTGCCCCGTCCGACCAGCCCCACGACGAGGCTGACGACGAGCACGATGATGCCGAGCCAGATCAGGAACTTCGCTGCTTCGACGGCCACACCGAACACGAGCAGCACGACTCCGACGAGCAGGATGATGAGCCACGTAGGCATGTTGTCCCTCTTTCTCTCGGCCGGGACGCGGACGTCCCGGTTCAACAAGGACAATCCTGGCACCACTTCACCCTCTGCGCATCTTGACAGAAATGTGGCGAGTGACTTACAAGCGTGCTACATGGCGCGTACGGCTCAGCGGGGCGAGCGGCGGACCTCGGCCAGCATCAGGTCCACGAGCGACTCCTGGAGCCAGCCGGACATGAGGAACACGCTCGCGAGGAACCGCCGGGCGGCGTCAGGAACGCCCTCGTCCTCCTCGACGTCGGCGGCCTCGCGCGCGAGGACCTCGTCGTGCAGGTCCTCCACCTGGTCGTCGGTGCGCAGGTCGAGGCGCTCCGCCAGGACGACCCGGACGTCGGTGAGGGCCCCCGCGACGCGACGTGCGTCGTCGGGCCGGACGACCAGGGGCGTGAGCACCTCCGCGTCCTGCGGGTCTCCCGCGAGCAGGAGGTCCGCGAGCAGCAGCAGCCGCTGCGACTTCTCGGCGGCCAGGTCGCCCTGGGTGAACCGCCGGAACTCGGCCGAGACCCCCGCGTCCTCGGGCGCCGCGTCAGGGAGCAGACGGCGGACCGCGGGATCCGTGGGCGCGCGCACCTCCTCGGGGGGCGCGGTGAGCGGCGCGACGCCCTCGATGGTCGCCGCCTCCGACGGCGCCGCGGCCTCCTCGCTCCCGGGGCCCGCCTGCTCCTGCAACAGCTCGACGACGTCACCCACGACGTGCGCGAGGACGAGCCGCTCGGCGGCGCTCAGCTCCGCGACGTAGCCGCGGCGTGCCCGACGGAACGGGCGCACTACTCCCCGCTCCGCTGCATCGTGGCCCACAGCCCGAACTCGTGCATCGCCTGCACGTCCACCTCGACCTTCTCCCGCCCGCCGGACGAGACCACCGCCCGACCCTCGTGGTGCACCTGGAGCATGAGCGTCTTGGCCTTCTGCTGGCTGTAACCGAAGTAGCTCTCGAACACGTAGCTGACGTAGCTCATGAGATTCACCGGGTCGTTCCACACGAGGGTCACCCAGGTGTCGGCGAGGGAGAGCCCCTCCCGCGTGTCGATCTCCTCGTCGAGGCGAGGCCCCGCTGTCGCCGTTCCAGTCACGACCCCACTCTATGCGGTGCCCCACCTCGCACCGCGCGCCGTCCATGCGCAGGTGGGAGGGCTGAACGCGGGGTGCACGGCGACGCTGTGGACCGGGCGCGCGTCCGTGGGAGCAGGCGCGCACGCCCCTCGGGCCGCTTCTGCCCTAGGTTGGGCACATGAGTCCCGCAGACCGCCCGGGCACCGGCGCCCCGGCCGCTCACCATGCCCCGTTCGCACCCTCCGCCCAGTCCTCGCTGCTGACCGACCGCTACGAGCTCACCATGCTCCAGGCCGCGCTCGCCGACGGCACCGCCGAGCGGCACTGCCTCTTCGAGGTCTTCACGCGACGCCTGCCCGCGGGCCGCCGCTACGGCGTGCTCGCCGGGACCGGCCGCGTCCTCGAGTCGCTCGCGACGTTCCGGTTCACCGACCTCGAGCTCGACTGGCTCCGCCAGGCGGACGTGGTCGACGACCGCACCCTCGACTACCTCGCCGGCTACCGGTTCACGGGCTCGATCACGGGGTACGCGGAGGGCGACGTGTTCTTCCCGCAGTCCCCCGTCATGGTCGTCGAGGGCACGTTCGCCGAGGCCGTGCTGCTCGAGACGCTCGTGCTCTCGATCCTCAACTACGACTCCGCGGTCGCCTCGGCCGCCTCGCGCATGACGAGCGCCGCCGTCGAACGCCCGTGCCTCGAGATGGGCTCGCGTCGCGCGAACGAGCACGCCGCCGTCGCGGCGGCCCGCGCCGCGGCCGTCGCGGGGTTCGCGGGCACGTCCAACCTCGAGGCCGGGCGCCGGTACGGGATCGAGACGATCGGCACCGCCGCGCACGCGTTCACGCTCCTGCACGACGACGAGCCCTCGGCCTTCGCGGCCCAGGTCGCCTCCCTGGGGACGGGCACCACCCTCCTCGTCGACACCTACGACGTCCGCCAGGGCGTCAAGAACGCGATCGCGGCGGCCGGGACCGGGCTCGGGGCCGTACGACTCGACTCCGGTGACCTCGGCATCCAGGCGGTCGAGGTCCGCAAGCAGCTCGACGGCCTGGGCGCCCGGGACACCCGGATCACCGTGACCTCCGACCTCGACGAGTACGCGATCGCGGCGCTCGCGGCGGCGCCCGTCGACGCCTACGGCGTGGGCACCTCGCTCGTGACGGGCTCGGGCGCCCCGACCTGCGGCATGGTCTACAAGCTCGTGTCGCGCGCCGACGCCGACGGGATCCTGCAGCCCGTCGCCAAGGCGTCGACCGCCAAGACCAGCACGGGCGGGCGCAAGTCCGCCGCCCGCCAGTTCGGCGACGACGGGCGAGCCGTCGCCGAGGTCCTCGTCACCGGACCCGACGAGGCCGTGACCGCTTGGGAACCTGCCGACGACGAGGACCTGCGTCCCCTGCACGTCCCGCTCGTCGTGGACGGCGCCGTCGACTCCCGCTGGATCGGCGCGTACGGGGTGCACAACGCGGCGAGACGCCATGCCGAGGCACGAGCCGAGCTCCCCCGCGGCGCCCGGCGACTGTCCGCGGGCGACCCTGCGCTGCCGACCGTCGTCCGCCGGCTCGACTGAGCGCGCGTCAGGTCCTGACGGCGGCGGCGCTCCGGGCTTGCCGGTGTGCCCCGGCTCCCGGTCGCTCCCGACGGGTGAACGGGCTCTCTCGGCGGGCCGGACGGTCAACCACGACCTGACGTCTCGATGCCGGAGGGCCCGCACGCTCGCCGAGCATGCGGGCCCTCTGCGGTCACGGAGCACGTGCTCCCGCGACGACGGTCGCTACTTCTTGCCCACGAACCAGCCGCGGAGCACCGCCACGCGCGCGTCGAGCTGGGCGACCGTCGCGAGCGGGACCTCCGGCCCCCCGCACCGCCGACGCAGCTCGGTGTGGACCGTGCCGTGCGGCTGCCCGCTCCGGCGCGCCCAGGCGCCGACGAGCTGGGACAGCTCCTTGCGCAGCTCGGCGGCGCGCCGGTGCTCGAGCTCGCTGCGCTCGGCCTCCGAGCTCTTGGCCTTCTTGGAGCGAGCCGTCATCTGGTCGGCCTGGCGCTGACGCAGCAGGCTCGTGACCTGGTCCGCGTCCAGCAGGCCGGGCAGCCCCAGGAAGTCCTGCTCCTCGTCCGACCCGACGTCGGCCTCGGTCCCGAACTCTCCGCCGTCGAACAGCACGCGGTCGAACGAGGCCTGCGCCTCGAGGGCCTGGAACGAGCCCTGCATGCCGTCCGCGAGGTCGTCGGACGCCTTGTCCTCCCGGTTCGCCGCCGCCATGAGCGCGTCCTCGGGGTTGTACATGTCCCCCTGCTCCTCGGCCGTGAGCGGGCGGTCGAGCGCGTGGTCCCGCTCGAGCTCGAGGCCGTTGGCGAGCGCCAGGAGGTGCGGAACGCTGGGGAGGAAGACCGACGCCGTCTCGCCGCGGCGTCGGGCGCGCACGAACCGCCCTACCGCCTGCGCGAAGAACAACGGCGTCGCGGTCGAGGTCGCGTACACGCCCACCGCGAGCCGTGGCACGTCGACACCCTCGGAGACCATGCGGACCGCCACCATCCACCGGGCGTCACCGTCGGAGAACTCGTCGATCCGCCCGCTCGCACCCTCGTCGTCGGACAGCACGACCGTGGGCGACTTCCCCGTGATGCGCGCCAGGTGCCCGGCGTAGGCGCGGGCGTCGGTCTGGTCGGTCGCGATGACCAGGCCGCCCGCGTCGGGGATCGCCCGACGGACCTCGGTCAGGCGCTTGTCCGCCGCGGCCAGGACCGAGGGGATCCACTCCCCGTCCGGGTCCAGCGCGGTCCGCCACGCCTGGCCCGTCATGTCCTTGGTCAGCGCCTCGCCCAGACGGGCGCTGACCTCGTCGCCCGACTTGGTCCGCCACCGCATCTGCCCTGAGTAGGACAGGAAGATCACGGGCCGCACCACGTGGTCGCGCAGCGCGTCGCCGTAGCCGTAGGTGTAGTCGGCCGACGAACGCCGGATCCCGTCCGGCCCCCGCTCGTACGTGACGAACGGGATCGCCGCGGTGTCCGAGCGGAAGGGCGTGCCGGTCAGCGCCAGGCGCCTGGTGGCCGGCTCGAACGCGTCCCGGACCGCCTCTCCCCACGACAGCGCGTCGCCGCCGTGATGGACCTCGTCCAGGATGACGAGGGTCCGCTCGGCCTCGGTGCGCGCCGTGTGGAGCGCCGGCTTGGCGGCCACCTGGGCGTACGTCAGGGCGACCCCGTCGTAGCCCGCGCCGTGGCGGCCCTGGCTGTTGCGGAAGTTCGGGTCGATGCGGATCCCGACACGCGCGGCCGCGTCGGCCCACTGGTGCTTGAGGTGCTCGGTGGGCGCGACGACCGTCACGCGCCGGACGACCCCCTGCTCGAGGAGCTCGGTCGCGACGCGCAGCGCGAACGTCGTCTTGCCGGCGCCAGGGGTCGCGACCGCGAGGAAGTCACGCGGCGCACGTGCGCGGTAGAGCTCGAGCGCCTCGGCCTGCCATGCGCGCAGCTTGGACGCCGTGCCCCACGGGGCGCGCCGAGGGAACGCGGGCGACAGGTGGGAGGCAGCGGCCGACGAGGCCCCCAGCGGGGCTGAGGGGGGAAGGTTCGAGGACGGGCGAGCGGACGAGTTCGAGAGAGGCTGTCCACTCACTTGCCGGAATCACCCTCGCCGTCCTGCGGGGCGCGAAGGCCGTCGTAGATCTCCTTGCACGTGGGGCAGACCGGGAACTTCTTGGGGTCTCGACCCGGGACCCAGACCTTGCCGCACAGGGCGATCACGGGCTTGCCGGACAACGCCGACTGCATGATCTTCTCCTTGCGCACGTAGTGCGCAAAACGCTCGTGATCCCCCGGCTCGACCTCGGCCGTGGTCTCCGTGCGCTCGAGGACGCTCGTCGACGTCCCGCCGTTCGGGTCGCTGTCCGGAACGAGCGGTTCCGGTCCGGCCGGGCTGCCTGCGGCGGGCCCGCTGGTGGGGATGGTCAAGGGTTCGATCATGGTCTCGAGTCTACGTCGGGGAAGAAGAGACCCGCCGACCCAGGTCAGGGGCGTGACCAGGGTCGGCGGGTTGTCGTGCGGCCTCCCAGGAGGGGAGGCTTCGGAGGGCTGGGGTCAGAGACCCTGCCACTCCGGCTTCGAGAGGAACGTCTGGCGGTAGTAGTCACCGAGCTGCAGGCGCGAGGCCGCGGCATCGTCCACGAGGACGGTCGCGTGCGGGTGCATCTGCATGATCGTCGCGGGCCACATCGCCGACACGGGGCCCTCGACGAGCTGGTGCACGGCCTCCGCCTTGCCCTTGCCCGAGGCGAGGAGCACGAGGTGCTTGGCAGACATGATGGTCGCCAGCCCCTGCGTGAGGCAGTGCTGAGGCACCTGGGCGAGGTCGTCGCCGAAGAAGCGGGCGTTGTCCTCACGGGTCTGTGCGGTCAGCGTCTTGATGCGCGTCCGCGAGGCGAGCGACGAGCCGGGCTCGTTGAACGCGATGTGCCCGTCGGTGCCGATCCCGAGGATCTGCAGGTCGACGCCACCGGCGTCGACGATCTTGTGCTCGTAGTCGGCGCACGCGGCGACCAGGTCCTCGGCGTTGCCGTCGGGCCCCTGCACCGCACCGGGGGCGAAGTCGACGCGCGAGGCGATCTCCTTCTCGATGACGTTGCGATAGCGCTCCGGGTGGTCCTCCGCGATGCCGACGTACTCGTCGAGCATGAAGGCCCTGGCCTGCGCGAACGAGAGACCTTCCTCGGTGTGGCGCCGGACCAGCTCGTCGTAGACCTTCAGCGGGCTCGAGCCGGTGGCCAGGCCGACGACCGCGGTCGGGGTCGCGCGGACCAGCTTGTCGATCGCTTCTGCGGCGAGCACCGCGAGCTGATCGGCGGGGGCAATGACAACTTCCATCAGGACACCTTCCTACGGCCGGCGATGGCTGCTCCCACCGCGGCAACGGGCACATCACTCGGAGCCAGAGAGACACGCTTCTCGAGCTCCAGGGAGGACAAGAACGGCGACGTGCTCGACTGCGCGACGAGCGCGCTGCGCACCACGTCGAGGAGAGGGCGGCCGAGACCGGTGACCCCTCCCCCGAGGACGACGTGCCGGACGTCGACCGTCAGCTCGAGGATGCGGATCGCGCTCGCCACCGCTGCGGCGAACTCGTCCCTGATCCTCAGCGCTTCCGAGTCTCCGGCCGCTGCCGCCTCGAAGAGCTCCGCGGGGGCCGGGCGACCGAACCTCGAGGGCCACCGCGCACTGAGCGCGGTCCCCGAAGCATAGGTCTCGACGCAGCCCCGCTGACCGCACGCGCACAGGGGACCCTCTGGATTGATCGGGATGTGTCCGATCTCACCAGCAGCCCCGCTCACGCCTCGTCGGAGCTCACCCCCCAGGACGATGCCTGCCGCGAGCCCCGTCCCCAGCGCGAGGAACGCCAGGTCCTGACCTTCGGGGCCCATGGCGTGCGAGGCACCCAGCGCCGCGACGTTCAGGTCGTTGTCCACGTCCACCGGGATCCCGCCGAAGAGCGCCGAGAGCTCGCGGGCCAGCCCGAACGGCTCGCCCTCGATCCCGAGGTTCACCGCGTGCATCACCGATCCGCTCTGCGGGTCGACCAGCCCGGGCACGCCCAGGCCGAGGCCCGCGAGCGCGGCGGGCGCGAGGCCCGCCGCGTCCGTCAAGGACCTGACGGCCTGGGCCGCGCTCGAGACCACGCCCTGCGGGCCGCGGACGGTCGGCAGCTTGACCGACCCCTCGATCGCTCCGTCCGGTCCGAGCAGCACGCCCAGGACCTTGGTCCCGCCGACATCCAGCCCGACCGAATGGCCGCCCGGCAGTGCGGCTGCCTCGCCGAGCGACGAGGCAGCCGTGCTCACCTCGCTCACGTCAGCCCTTCACCGCACCTGAGACGAGACCGCCGGTCATCCGCCCCTGGACGATGAGGAAGAAGATGACGACCGGGATCGCGATCAGCACCGAGCCAGCCATCAGGCCGCCCCAGTTGGTGGCCTGCGTGGCCTGCTGGAACGTGCGCAGCCAGAGCGGCAACGTCATGGACTCCGGACGGGTCATGATGATCAGCGCCATCACGAACTCGTTCCAGGCCTGGATGAACGCGAAGACGCCGGTCGCCACGAGGCCCGGTGCCAGCAGCGGGAACGTGATCCGCCAGAAGGCCTTGGCGCGCGAGCAGCCGTCGATCATGGCTGCCTCCTCGAGCTCGGCCGGGACCCCGGCGACGAACCCGCGCAGCGTCCAGATCGTGAAGGGCAGGACGCCCGACAGGTAGACGATGCCCAGGCCGATGATCGAGTTGAGGAGCTGCCACCCGTCGATGATCCGGAAGATCGAGATCATCATGGCCTCGCCCGGGATCATCTGGACCGCGAGGATCGCGATGATGAACGCCTTGCGGCCCTTGAAGTTGAACCGGGTCACGGCGAGCGACGCCAGGAACGCCAGGACCATGGACACGATCAGGACGAAGAACGTGACCATGACCGAGTTGCCCAGGGCGGGCAGGAACGGCGCGCGCTCCTGGTTGAAGATCGCGTCCTCGTAGTTCTTCAAGGTGAACGAGGAGCCGGGGAAGAACGTCAGGTCCGTGCTGCGGATCATGTTCGTCGGCAGGAAGGACGAGTTGATCATCCAGTAGACCGGGAACGCCGAGGCCGCGAAGACGATCACGGCGATCACGCTGTAGACGACGTTCGAGACCTTCTTGCGCTGTCCCTCACGGGTCTTGCGCGGGCCGCTCCCCGAGGACCGAGGTGCCGTCGTGGCGGTCCCCGCGACGGTCGGGTTGAGGGTGCTCACAGCTCTTCCTCCTTGACGGTCTGGCGCACGTAGTAGTACGAGATCCCCATCATGATGAACACCAGGATGACGGCGATGGCGCTCGCGGCGCCGTAGTGCCCCTGGGCCATGCCCATCTGGTAGATGTACACGCCGATGGTGTTGGTCTTCTCGGCGATGCCACCGATGCCCTGGAGCACGAAGATCTGGGTGAAGACGCGCAGGTCCCAGATGATCGACAGGATGATGAGGACGACGATGATGCTGCGCACGTAGGGGACCATGATCAGTCGGAAGCGCTGGGCCGGCGTCGCACCGTCGAGCGAAGCGGCCTCGAGGACCTCACCGGGAACCTGGGTCAGGCCGGCGTACATCGTGAACGCCACGAACGGCACGCTCTGCCAGACGATGATCAAGGCAGCCACGATGTAGAACATCAGGGGGTTGATGAGCCACGAGTGGCCCATCCAGTTGTCCCCCGTGATCTTCGTCAGCACGTTGTTGACCACGCCGTACTGGGTGTCGAAGATCCAGCCCCACACGATCACCGCGGCGAGGGCGGGCATGGCCCAGGCCAGCAGCAGGCCGATCGAGACGAGCAGACGGAAGAACTTGTTGAGGCGCATCATCAGCAGGGCGAGCAGGATGCCGATCGCCATGGTGAGGAACACGCAGACCACCATGAAGGCGAAGCTGCGGGCGAGGACCGTCCAGAAGACCGGGTCGGTGAGCGTGTCGGTGTAGTTCTGGAAGCCCACCCATTCGGCGGGGACTCCCATGAGCTGGGCGCGCTCGTACTTCTGGAACGACATGATGAAGAGGTTGACCAACGGGTACCCGACCATGATGGCCAGGACCAGGAGGCTAGGGGCCAGCAAGAGCCAGGGCAGCTTGGATGACCGCTTCTTCGGGGGCTTGAGAGTGTCCTTCAGCTCGACCGCTGGGGACGACTCGAGGGTGGATGAGCTCATTTTCTCACTCCGTCGAGGGCTTGCACGGTTCGAGCAGGACCGTGCGGAGGCAGGTGGTGCGAGGGTGTCCAGTCATGCCGAGGGGTGGGAGCTCCGCGGAACTCCCACCCCTGCGGCACCAGGTCGGTGATCCTCCTCACGGAGGATCACCTGGGATCAGCTGTTGAGCGTCGACTCGATCTGCTCGTCGAGCTTCGTGGCGATCGCCTGGACGTCCCCACCCTGAGCGAGCTGGACGAACGCGTCCTGGAGGTACTTCTTGGCCTCGACGTCGGCCCACTTCGGGGAAGCCGGGGTCAGCTTGGCAGCGGCCGCGGCAGCGGCACCCGCCTGCGTGATCTCGTCGTCCGGCAGGAACTTGGCCTGCGAGACCTTGGCCGGGATCAGGCCGTTGGTGGCCATGATCTCCTGGTAGCCGTCGCTCACCATGATCTCGAGAGCGCTGAGCGCGAGCTCCTGGTTCTTGGACTTCGACGCGATGGCGATGTTCGAGCCACCGGCCATGACCTGGGCGGCCTTGCCGGCCTCCTTGCCCGGGAGGGCGAAGGCGTGCAGGTCGGAGCCGTAGGTCGTGGCGCAGCCAGGCGCGTCGGCCGTCTCCTCAGCCTTGATGGACCACTGAACCCACGTCGGTGCGGAGAGGAAGCCGATGTTGCCCTCGCAGAAGGGGATCTGCTGGTCGGTCTCCTGGCCGTCCTTGGGAGCCTTCGAGGCCGTCAGCATGACGTCCTGGATCTGCTCGAGGCCCTTGATGCCGCCCTCGGAGGAGAAGCCGGCCTCCCACTTGTCGCCCTTCTTCTCGGCGATGAAGCCACCGTTCTCCCAGATGTAGGGGAGGCCGTTGTACCAGTCCTGGCCGGGCCAGTAGATGCCCGAGCGCGTGTCGGTCGTGAGGGCCTTGCCCTGCGCGACGTAGTCGTCGAGGGTCTCGGGGGCGACGAACCCGTCGCCGACGATCTGCTGCGAGTAGAAGACTGCACGCGCACCGGAGTAGTACGGGGCCGCGTAGAACTTCTCGTCGTACGTGCCGGCCTCGACGAAGCCGGGGAGCAGGTCGTCGCCGCCGAGCGCCTCGTACTTGTCCGTCAGGTCGGTGAAGAAGCCGGCCGAGGTGAAGGCGGCGGCCTGCGTGTTACCGACCTCGACGACGTCGGGGCTGTCGGAGCTGGCGAGCGAGGTCGTGAGCTTGTCGACCAGACCGGTCCAGGACTGCTCCTCGATCGTGAGGGTAGAACCGGGGTTCTCCTTCTCGAAGGTCGTCTTGAGGTACTCGCGAGCGTCCGCGGGCGTGTCGGTGCCGACGAGCCAGACGCGGATGTCGCCCGTCTTGGCAGCGTCGCCCGAGGCGCCGTCGGAGCCGGAGTCGCCGGAGCCACACGCGGTGAGCGCGAGCGCCAGGGTGATCGTCGAAGCCACCGTGGTGGCGACGAGGCGGTTCCTCTTCACTGGGGTACTTCCTCTCGGTAATTCGAAGTGGCGGCGTCGATGACACCACCTGAGGTGATACGGGAGGTACTGCGGTACTGCTACTGGGATTACTGCAGGACCGGGTCAGCCCGACGGCCGTGAGTCGAGCTCACGAGACGCCCAGCTGGCCGGACAGGATGAGGACGGCTGCCCCCGCGAGGACGACGTCCTCGTCGAGCGAAGCCATCCGGAGCTCGAGACCGGCGTTGATCGCCGGCATGGTCCGAGCGTTGATGGTGTCGATCGCCGCATCACGGAGAGGACCGTCGAGCAGGTCCGCGGGACCGCTGATGAGGATCTCGCCGAGGTTGAGCGCTGAGACAACAGGAGCGAGGGCGATGCCCAGGAGCCTGCCGACCGACGCCAGGACGGCATCGGAAGCTTCTTTGTCGAGCCCTTCGACCGCACGGCGGAGAGCCGGCACGGACAGGATGGTCTCGAGGCAGCCCGTGCGTCCACAGGCGCAGGGCAGTCCGTCGTCGACGACGGTGACGTGCCCGAGCTCACCGGCTGCGTCGACCGCGCCGCGCACCCTGGACCCGTCGAGCATGATGCCGGCCCCGACGCCCTCGCCGACCGTGAGGACCATGAGTCCCGTGCCGTCCGCGCCACCGAAGGTGAACTCGCCGAGCGCGGCGATGTTCGCGTCGTTCGCGACGTGGACGGGAAGTGCGAGGCTCTCCGCGAGCTGCTCGGCGAGGGGCACGTCGTACCAGCGGCGGTTCGGGGCCTCGATGACACGGCCCGCGGTGTCGACGACACCGGGCGAACCGATGCCCACGCCGAGGACCGGTCGCGTCGCGACCGCGATGAGCCCGCGGCAGAAGCGCGTGAGGAGGTCGACCAGCTCGGTGCCGGCACGGCCCTCGATCGCGAGGCTCTGGCGGACCACGAAGTCGCCTGTGAGCGACATGACCGCGCCGCGCATGAGCGCGTCGTCCGTCAGGTCGACCGAGACGATCTGGTAGGCGCTCGTCCGCATCCCGATGAGGATCGCGGGCTTGCCCACACGCTGGCCGGGACGGATGCCCAGCTCCTCGACCAGGCCCTCGGCGATGAGCACCGAGACCAGGTCGGAGATGGTCACCCTCGTCAGCGAGGTGGCGCGGGCGAGGTCTGCGCGCGAGGTGGGGCCCTCGTGGAACAGGTGCTGGAGGACCAACGACCGGTTGTGCGCACGAGCGTGCTCGGGGAGCACCTTGGAGGTGGGTCGGAGGCCTGTGCTCAGCCCCCTCCGTGCTGCTGCACTTCTCGTGACTGCCGTTGTCATGTTTGTTAGTAGACCTCCTTTACTAAGCGCATGTCAACCCGTTCAGCGCGTCGTGTCCAAACCGTTGTACTTCGTTCACACTCCCGCGATATGCCGCGCCAGCGGGTGGCCGACCCGCGGCACGGAGCCGCTTGCAGCCTCCTCCGCGAACCGCGCGACCCAGGTCAGCGGCGTCGCGTCCCGCTCGCGCCGACCCAGCCCCTGGCGCCCGGAAAGGTCACGGAACGCGAGGCGACCGCGGCTGCGTGCTCGAGTGCGCTCGTCCACGCCTCCCCGAGGGCGATCCTGGCGGCGAACGCGCCGTGCAGCACGTCGCCCGCCCCCAGGGTGTCGGCGACCGCGTGGACGGCCGGGACCGGGACGGTCGACCTGGTCCCCGCGTCGAGCAGCTCGAGCGACCTCGCCCCGCGCGAACGCGCGACGAAGGACGGACCGAACGCAGCGACCGCGTCGAGCACCCGCTCGGCCGGCTCGCCCGGGACGCGGAAGTCCTCCGAGAGCACGACGGCGTCGCACAGCGGGAGGAGGTCCGCGGTCCCGTCCTTCCACGACCCGCCGTCGAGCACGACGACGTACCCGCCCTCGCGCGCTCGGCGTGCCACGGCCGAGGCGAGCGCCGGGTGGTGCCCGTCGAGGAGCAGCACGTCCCGCCCCTGGTGCAGGACCTCCCCCGCGTCGCGCCCCTTCGGCCGGAGTCCGAACGTGCGGTCGAGCAGCGACCCGTCGGGCAGCGCCACGGGCCGGTTCGCCGCGTTCGTGCTCACCACGGCCCGCTCGCCGGTCCCCGCCGTCACGAGCACCGTGGACACGGCCGGGCCATCTGCTCCGTCCGGTCGGGCAGCAGGCTCCGAGCGGTCCTCGCTCGCGGGCTCGACCAGCTCGACCCCCGCAGCGGCGACCTCCGCCCGCACGACGTCCGCGAGCACACCGGAGCCCACCGCCGTCACCAGTCGGGTCCGGACGCCGAGCGCTGCGGCCGTCGCTGCCGCGTTGGCTGCGGGACCTCCGAAGGTCGCGCTCTGCGAGACCGCCACGACCTTCTCGTTCGGCCCGGGGAGCGCACGGACCACCTGGGTCAGGTCGAGGGTCACGAGTCCGCAGCAGATCAGCACAGCCTCATCCTTGCTCATCTCTCCGGGGAATAAGGATCCGCTCCATGCGTTTGCATACACATGCGACTTGGCTTCTACACCTTCGGCGACAACGCCCCCGACCCGACCACCGGCGAGCAGATGCCGGTCTCCCAGCGTCTGCGCGACGTCCTGGAGCGGATCCGCCTCGCCGACGAGGTCGGCCTCGACTACGCCGGCATCGGCGAGCACCACCGCCCGGACTACGCCATCTCCTCCCCGGCGACCATGATCGCCGCTGCTCTCGCGCAGACCGAGAACATCACGGTCGGGAGCGCCGTGACCGTCCTCTCGACCGAGGACCCCGTGCGCGTCTACCAGCAGTTCGCGACCATGGACCAGATCTCGGGCGGACGCGTCGAGCTCCTGGCCGGGCGTGGCTCGTTCATCGAGTCCTATCCGCTCTTCGGCGCCGATCTCGACGACTACGACGCCCTCTACGACGAGAAGATCGTCCTCCTGCGGCTGATCGACGAGGGCAACCCCGTCACCTGGTCGGGCCGCTTCCGCCCTGCGCTCGACGAGGCCGTGATCCTCCCCCGGCCGTTCGACAAGCCCGGTCGTGGCGAGCACCTCGACATCGCGATCGCCACGGGCGGCAACCCGCAGTCCTCCGTGCGCGCGGGCGTGCTCGGCCTCCCGGTCAACTACGCGATCATCGGTGGCAAGCCCGCGCAGTTCGCTCCCCTCGTCGACCTCTACCGGCGGGCCGCCGCGCAGTCGGGTCACGACGCCGCCGCGCTCGAGGTCTCGGTGTCGACCATGGGCTTCCTCGCCGACGACGGCAAGCAGGCCAGGGACTTCTTCTACCCGTACTACCTGCAGAACATGAAGAAGATCTCCGCCGAGCGCGGCTTCCCCATGCCCAACCGGATCTCGTACGAGGCCACGGCTTCTCGCGGCGGCGCCTACTTCATCGGGTCGCCCGAGGAGGTCGCCGACCGCATCGTCGAGCTGCACGGAGCCCTCGGGCACGACCGCCAGATCTTCCAGATGGACCTCTCCGGAGTTCCCCAGAAGGAGTCGCTGCGGGCGATCGAGCTCCTGGGGACCGAGGTGGCTCCCCGCGTCCGGGCCGCGCTCGGCTAGGTCTGGCTCCGTCGTCGGCGGCGGCGGCCCGCCGAGACCGGACGACGCCGACCGCACCGGGTCACCGGGCCAACGGGTGGAAGCGTTCCCCCAGGTCCGGGACGTCCGTGGACGTCCCGGACCTGGCGCCCGCCGGCGAACGAGGTCCGATGACGGTGCGGTGACGGCCAGTTCACAACACGGTCACGATCTGCCCGAACCGCCACCCTCCGGACGAACCCGCGCCTAGGGTCGTCGCATGCGCACCTCCTCTCGCACGTCGGGCGTCCTCGGGACCGCTCTCCTGGCCGTCCTGCTGCTCGCCGGCTGCACCGGATCGGGAGGCGACGAGTCCCTCTCGGACTCCGCGGGCGCCAACAGCGCGGCCGACGTCGCACCCGAGGCGGCCGGCATCCGGCTCGACGGCGCCGTCGAAGGTGACCTCCGCGAGGTCATCACCACCGGCAGCCTGACCCTGGTCGCCGGCGACCCCCGGACGGCCGTGCAGGCGATCGCCGAGCTCGTCGAGTCGTCAGGCGGCCGCGTCGAGAGCCGGTCCGAGCACTCGGCACAGGACGGCTCCGACGCATCCGGGCAGATCACGGTCCGTGTACCCGCGGCTCAGGTCACGGCCACCGTCGACGCGCTGGACGGCGTGGGTGAGGTCCAGGACGTCTCCCTCGACGCCGAGGACGTCACGGCGACGGCCATCGACCTCGACGCACGGGTCCAGGCCCTCGGGACGTCCGTGGCGCGCCTCGAGGCCCTCATGGGCCAGGCGGCGACCACGGCCGACCTCCTGGCCGCGGAGAAGGAGCTCACCGCGCGCCAGGCCGAGCTCGAGAGCCTCCAGTCGCAGCGCGCCTCGCTCACCGACCGGGTGGACATGTCGACCCTCCACGTCCAGGTCGTCGCCGAGGCCCCCACCGCGACGATCCGGCCCGCCGGGTTCCTGGGAGGTCTGGACCGCGGCTGGAGCGCACTCCTGACGACGATCGACGGGCTCGTGGTCGTCCTCGGGGTCCTGCTCCCCTGGATCGCCGTCGCGGCCCTCGTCGCCCTCGTGGTGAGGATCGTCGTCCGACGTACGCGCCGCCGTCGGGCAGGGGGCAGCCCGACCGACACCGGGCGCGCGCCGCTCACCGGTCCTGACACCGGGCCCGGCGGCTCCCCCCACGAGACCCAGCCGCTCGTCGAGGCCGGCGACCGCCGTGGATGACGCGGGAGGCGACCGCCTCGAGACGTACCGCCGCCGGATCGGCCGCCTGCACGGCGCCGACGGACCGGTCGGTCACCTCGTCACCCGTGTCTGCACGCACTGGGAGACCGTGGGCCCCCACTCGTTCCCGACGTACGTCAACCCCGAGGAACGCCTCCAGTGGAGGGTCCACTTCGACGACCCGGCTCGCCCCGACACATTCAGCGACGACCAGGACCGGTGCGTCGACCTCCTGCGCGGGCACGAGACCGACGCCTGGGAGGCGGGCGTCCTCGAGCTCGACACGCAGATCCTGCGCATCGAGTGGCTCGACGGTCCGGATGCCGACGCGGCCTGGGCGAGCAACGGGTGGTAGTCCGTCCCTTGTTCGAGCGCAGTGCCCCGAGCCGGTCGCGGACGTAGCCTGACGGGGACGGCACGAGCAAGGCGAACGTTCCCCGAAGGGTGACGACCATGCATCGGCGACGAGGACGGCCGGACCCGCAGGTCTCCATCGACCTGACCCCGGCGCTGGACGACGACCAGGACGACACTCTCCTCACGGTCTCCACCGCGCCAGGCACGTCGGCCCCACGACGCCGGCCACCGCCTGGCCCCTCCCACCCACGCCGGCAGATCGCGCTCGCCGCACTGGGCGGGCTCCTCGTGGGCGGCGCAACCGTCGCCGCGGTCCAGCTCGTGGCATCCCAGCAACGCGAGATCTCCGGGTCCACGACCGTCGCCGAGCTGCGAGGGGTCGAGATGGAGCGCCTCACGGACCTCGTCGCAGCAGACCGTGACGCCGCACCGTTCGCCGCACACCTCGGCGAGGACTTCCTCCTGGTCGACGTCACCGGGGACGAGACCCCCAGACCCCAGTACCTCGACGATCTCGCGTCGGGGGAACTGGACTTCCGGCAGTTCGAACCGACCAGCGAGATCCTCGTGCGGCTCCACGGACGCACCGCGGTGGTGGAGCACGAGTCGGACGTCGACATCGCGGTCGCGGGGGTCGGCGTGTTCCGGCATCCGGTCCGGACGACCGTCGTGTACGAGCGTCACGAGGACGGATGGTCGGCGGTCCACGAGAGCACCTCGGCACTCGGCGACCTCCCCCGGCCCACCCAGGAGTAGCGGCACGGGCACGAGCCTTCCGGACCGTGCGGGGAGATCCTGGGTACGACGAAGGGCCGCCCGGTGGGCGGCCCTTCGCAGTGACAACTGGGGTGATGCGCCGCCCTGACGGGCGACGTGGTGGAGGTGCGGGGAATCGAACCCCGGTCCGGTGACGCAAATCCAGGTCTTCTCCGGGCGCAGTCTGCTGTTGATTTTCTCGGCCCCAGCACTCACACAGACAAGGTGCTGACGGGCTCAGTCATCTAAGAGTCCCTACGCCGCCGGTGACGAGCGTCGTAAGCAGTGGCTCTCTAGCTGACGCCAGGAACCGGGGCGAGAGCAACCCCGGGCTGACGGACTTCGAAGACTCGCTCAGGCGGCGAGTGCGAAGTCGGTGCGCTTGGAATCGGCACCTATTGGTTTGCAGACGTCGTTTACGAGATAAGTCTGCATCCTCGGCCCGCTTCTCCTCGAAGCACGACCACCGTCGAAACCGATCACCCCCTGTGCAGTTGTCAATCACCGACCCGCTCCGTCCCGTCCGTCCGCCGAGGCGTCCGCCCGGTCCGTCACCGGGTCAGCAGTACCAGCCTACGGGATCAACACCACCGTGGGCGAACCTATTTCCGCGGCTACTTCTTCCGGCTCAGCGCATCGACCAGCAGCCCGCCGGCGATACCCAGCAGGAAGACGTCCTTCGCGAGCCCGATCCCCTGCGGCGTGGGACGGATCCCGTCCGCCTCGGTCATCCCCGGCGTCTTGAGATACATCGCGACGAGGCCCGCGGAGAAGGCTCCGAGGCCGAGCGCGACCACGCCCGTCGGGACGAAGGGCACGAGCAAGGCCGTGCCCAGCGAGATCTCGGTCGTGGACAGCGTGCGGGTGAACTGCACAGGGTCCTGGTCCGCGAGGAACGGGAACGTCCCCGCGGCCATGCCGTGGATCCCCTGCGCGGTCTCCTCGTCGGCCTTCCGCTTGGTGAGCCCGGAGTTGAGGATGAACGCGCCCGCGGCGACGCGCGGGATGTACTGACGGAGCTTGACCATGGGGCCTCCTCGGCAGGGTGACGGCGACTACCCTGAGACGCTACGTCGTCGGGCAGGAGGATGCATCCTCGCCCGGCGTGTCTCCGCACGGCCCCGACCGCGTCGCGACGAACCGTCACCAGCCACCGACGCCTCCGCCGCCACCGCCACCGCCGCCCGAGAAGCCGCCCCCGCTCGAGAACCCCGAGCCGCCCGAGGAGCTGGGCGTCGCGGCCGAGATCGACGTCGTGGCCGCGTCCGAGAACGCGTCGAGCGACGAACCGAACGACGAGTACCCGACCCAGAACATCCCCGGTCCGTACCCGGGGCCGACGTACCAGGCGGGCTCGGCCAGGGACTGCCCCTGCGCGGCGAGCCGTGAGAAGATCCCTGCCCACCGGTCTGCGACGCCGAACACGATCGCGTAGGGCAGGTACCGCGAGAACACGTCCTCGCCCTCCTCGAAGCGCAGCTGCCCGGCCTCGGCCGTCTCGAGGTAGCGCCGGAAGCCGAGCGTCTGCGCGAGCATCGCAGTCCCCTCGGCCGTCCTCGCAGGGGCCCTGGACGCCAGCACGAACGCCAGGACGCCGAGCACCGGCAGGGGCGCGGCGACCAGCGCCCAGGTCGGGCCGAAGATCGCACCGAGCGCGATCGCCACCACCGCACCGACCACGACGAGTGCGCCACCTGCGACGTACCAGTGGTCGCGCACCGTCTTGGGGTTGGCGCGGAACCAACCGCGCCGCGTGACCTCCTCGTAGAGCTCGGACTGCACGAGGGCCATCGAGGCGGCGAACGTCGTCCGGAGGTCCGAGAGCGTCACGCTCTCCCGCCCCGCGAAGATCTCGTCCAGGAGCGTGCGCTCGAAGCCGAGCAGGTCCTCGTCCGGTCCCGCCAGCCGGTCCAGCCGCCAGTCGCCGCCCTTGCCCCGCTTGTTCGGTGGCTCGACCTCGACGATCCGCAGGTGACCGCGGACCGCGAGGTCGACGATCGTCGCCGTCACGTCGTGGGGGTCCGCACGCTCGTCGACCAGCGTCCCGATCTCCCCTGGTCTGCTCGCGGCAGGCGGCGCGAACCGGACCGCGACGGGCAGGCGACGGTCGCGGGGGCCGACCAGCGCCTCGCCGGTCCCGTCGGCCGCGCCGGAGGACACGGGCTGCACCCCCGGGGTCAGGCCCAGGTACTGCTCGTCCCGTCCGCGCTGCCTGACGCGGTGCGCCATGAACCACACGCCACCACCGAGGAGCAGCGCGCTCAGCCCGCCCGACACCGGGGTCACCTCGAAGGGGCGTTCGCCCGTGGCCTCGGCACGGTCGACCACGACGGGCTCGGCGCCCTCGAACGTACCCGCCGGGTACTCGACGAGCACCGTGAAGAAGGTTCCGGCCGGCACGTCGGCCTGGGTGAAGCTCGCGACGGTCCCGGCCGCCGAGTGGGTCGTGCACGGGTCGGTGGCGCCCGCGGCCCCGGCGAAGCAGCTCGTGCGCGACACGTCCCCGGGACCGTCGAGGGTCACGCTCGCGTTCTCGATGTCGATCTCGGACGTGTCCGGCAGGACGTTCCAGTAGATCTCGTCCTGGCCGTCGGCGCCGGTACCCGGGTTCACCAGACCACGGAGCGTGTACGTGATCGTGTACTGCTCGAGCCCGTCGTACGTCTCGTCGGCGGACCCGACACGCACCAGGAGGTCTCCTCCGCCCTGGTCCGCGACCTCGACGTCGGCTGCGGCGCCCGAGGAGTTCGACGCCCGGACGTCCGAGACCTCGTAGCGCCGCAGGTGGTCAGGGTCCCCGTCGATCTCGAACAGGGTCGGGATCTCGAGCGTGGGCCCATGGCCCTCGTCACCGCGGAAGTCGTAGTCCATGTCGATCGACACGCCCATGGTCCCGTCCCGCTCGACCTGGGCTGCGACGTCGTACCGCGTCACGACGCGGTCCGAGACGTCCGCGGTGGCGACCGGGGCGAGGAGCAGGCCGCCCAGTGCGGTCGCGGCGACCGCGAGGCTCACGCCCCGTGCGCGCGGGCCGACGACGGCACTCCTCGCGCGCACTCGTGTCACCGGTTCTGCCGGTGGCGCATGGCGCGCTGTGCCTCACGGTTGTCCTGCTGCTCTCGCAGCGCCTGACGCTTGTCGTACTCCCGCTTGCCCTGGGCGAGCGCGATCTCGACCTTGGCCCGGCCGTCGAGGAAGTAGAGGGCGAGCGGGACGATCGTGTACCCCTTCTCGCGCAGCTTGGCCTCGAGGCGCAGGATCTCGTCCTTGTGCAGCAGGAGCTTGCGCTTGCGCCGCGGGGCGTGGTTGTTCCACGTGCCCTGCGAGTACTCCTGGATGTGGACGTTCTCGAGCCACGCCTCGCCGCCGTCGACCGCGACGTAGCCGTCGAGCAACGACGCCCGGCCCTGCCTCAGCGCCTTGACCTCGGTGCCGCTCAGCACCAGCCCGGCCTCGAGCACGTCCAGGATGAGGTAGTCATGGCGGGCCTTGCGGTTGCTGGCGATGATCTTGCGGCCAGTCTCCTTCGCCATGGGTACGTCGTCCGATCTGCTCGAGCTCTGGTGAGGGGTCCAGGAAGGACCCGACCGCGCCGTGCGGCGCGACGTCCCAGGCTACGCGAAACCTGCCCCCGACCTGTAGGTGAATACCTCAGAGCATGGTCTGGGGGTCCACCGTGCTGCCGTTGACGTACACCTCGAAGTGCAGGTGGCAGACCCGGCTCGTCCCCGTCGTGCCCGAGTACCCGATGAGGGTCCCCTGCGCGACGCTCTGTCCGGGCGAGACCGCGAAACGGGACAGGTGGTTGTAGCTCGTCATGAGGTTGGCCCCACCGACCGTGCCGTGGTTGATCATCACCTGGTTGCCGAGGCCACCGTAGCTGCGGGCGAACAGGACCGTTCCCCCGGCCGCCGCATAGATCGGGGTACCGCAGTAGGCGCGCAGGTCCGTCCCGGCGTGCAGACGGTAGATCCCGGGCAGGAAGGGGTGGTGCCGCATCCCGTACTTCGACGTGATGTGAGGAACCGCGGTCGGGTACGCGAGGAACTTGCCGGTCGACGCGCCACCTCCACCGCCTCCTCCCCCTCCGCCGCCGGAGGTACCGCCACCACCACCGCCGCCACCGCCTGTCGCGGGCGGGGGCTGCTTGGCCGCTTCCTCGGCGGCCTTGCGGTCGCGCTCGGTCTGCGCGGCGATGATGCCCTTGAGCTCGGTCGTGAGGTCGGCCTGTGCCTTCTCGTTGGCCGCGATCTGCGCGAGGGCCGCCTCCTTGCGCGACTCGATCGTGGCCTTCTTGGCCTCCTGCTCGACGATCAGGCCCTCGATCTCGGCCTTCCGGTCGGCTGCCGCCTTGCGGGCGGCGTCGGCCGCGACGACGTTCTGGTCGGCCTGCACCTTGAGGTCCGCGATGGTCTCGCGGATCGCCGTCAGGCGGGCCTCACGGTTGCGCGCGATCGACTCGGCCTCCTGCAGGTCCGTCAGGGTGCGGGCCTGCGTCCGCGCGGCGGTCGAGGACATCGCGTACTGCTCGATGAAGTCGTCGGTGCTCTGCGCCCCCGTGACGATCCCGAGCCCGCTCACCTCGCCCTGCCCCCGGTACGCCTGCCGGGCCATCTCGGCGATGCTGGACTTCGCGGTGCTCACCTTGCCCGCGGACTCCTGGATCTCCTCGCTGATGGCCGCTTCCTCCACCTGCGCGTCCTGGAGCCTGACCGCGAGCTGAGCGGCCTCGCGCTGCGTGCGCTCGAGCTCGGCCTCGGCCTGGTCGAGCTCGGCCTGCGCCACGGGCAGGCGCGCCTCGATGGTCTGCAGGTCGAGGATCGCCTGCGCGAGCTCGGCGTCGGTGCCCTCGAGCTGCGACTCGAGCCCCTCACGGTCCTGCTGCGCCTGGGACTGGCGACGCTCGGCCGCCGCACGCTGGTCGTCCAGGTCGTCGGCGGTCGCGACGACCGCCGTCCCGAGGAGAAGGATCAGCGCGGTTCCCGCGGCAGCGAGACGTCGGGTCAGCTGGGACATGTCACACCCTCGTGTAGCGGCTGAGCGTGACGACCGAGGAGATGGCCGCCAGGACGAATGCGATCAGGATCAGGAGCGGCGCGATGCGCAGCACGTCCGTCTCGGAGATGTACGCGATCCAGCTCACGGAGCTCTGCAACCAGTCGGTGACCAGGTACTTGACCCCCAGCCAGAGCCCGCCGACCGCGAGGAGCGCACCCGTCACCGCGGCGATCGCCCCCTCCAGGATGAACGGCAGCTGGATGAAGAGCTTGGACGCCCCGACGAGCTTCATGATCTCGGTCTCGCGCTGCCGGCTCATGGCCGACAGGCGGATCGTCGTCGTGATCAGGAGCACCGCAGCAAGCATCATCACGACCGCAAGCCCGCCCGACATGAGCGAGGCGCGGTTGAGCGCGAGGAAGAGCGAGTCGAAGATGCGGCGCTGGTCCTCGACGTCCTCGACCCCCGGCCTCCCCGTGACGACGTCGTTGACGACCTCGTAGTTCTCCGGGTTGGTGAGCTTGAGCCGGAACGAGGCCTGCATGTCGTCGACCGTGAGCTGGGTGCCGTTGAACCCGTCGGGGAACCGCTCCTGGAAGGCGGCGAAGGCCTCCTCCTTGGTCTCGAAGAACACGGTCTCGACCTCGTCGCCGAGCTCGCCCGCGAACACACCCTCGAGCGCCTCGATCTGCTCGGGCGACGCCTCGCCCCCGGCGCACGTCGGGTTGGGCGAGTCGATCGGGCACAGGAAGACGGAGACCTCGACCCGGTCGTACCAGTCGTCCTTGAGCTTGTCGATCTGCATCTGGAGCAGCGCCGACGCACCCACGAAGGTCAACGACACGAAGGTCACGAGGACGACCGAGATCGTCATCGCCAGGTTGCGACGCAGGCCGGACCCGATCTCGGCGAGGATGAACTGAGCGCGCACCGGACTACCACTCCCCTCGGGCGGAGGACTGCGCTGGTGCGGGCTCGGGTTCGCCGGGCCGCCCGGTGACGTCCTCGCCCGGGGCGACGAGCGTCGTCGTGCGGGGCCCGAGGTGCGACCCGGCCCGCCCCGCGAGGTGACCCGACGGCTCGCGCAGCGCGTCGTCGTCGGACAGGGGCACGCCGGCGCCGTAGACGCCGTCCTTCTGGTCCCTGACCACGACCCCCGAGGCGAGCTCGATCACTCGCTGACGCATCTGGTTGACGAACCCCGAGTCGTGCGTCGCCATGACCACGGTGGTCCCCGTGCCGTTGATGCGCGAGAGCAGGTTCATGATCCCGAGCGAGGTGTTCGGGTCGAGGTTCCCCGTCGGCTCGTCGGCGAGCAGGATCGAGGGGCGGTTGACGAAGGCTCGCGCGATCGCGACTCGCTGCTGCTCGCCGCCCGAGAGCTCGTGCGGGCGCCTCTTCTCCTTGCCCTGCAGACCGACCATCTCGAGGACCTCGGGAACCGTCACGGCGATCGTGTGACGCGGCTTGCCCGTCACCTGCAGCGCGAACGCGACGTTCTCGAAGACCGTCTTGTTCTGGAGCAGCCGGAAGTCCTGGAAGACGACGCCGATCTGCCGACGCAGCGACGGGACCTTCCAGCTCGACAGGGTCGAGAGGTCGCGGCCCGCGACGAACACCTTGCCCCGCGTGGGCCGTTCCTCGCGCAGCACCAGGCGCAGGCACGTCGACTTCCCCGAGCCGGACGCACCGACCAGGAAGACGAACTCACCACGCTCGATCTCGGCGGACATGTCGTCCAGGGCAGGCCTGGCGCCACGGGCGTAGACCTTCGAGACGTTCTCAAATCGGATCACAGCAGTTGACCAGTCTCTCGGTGGGGGAAGCGAATTCGTTCGCTGGTCGCCCACGAGAGTAGGCACGCCCCACAGGGCTGACACCGCTGACACGCCGGGCTCGCCCGGATCAGGCAGGGCGACGCCTCGCCGGCTCCACGCGGAGCCCGGGGGCCTCAGGCCTGCTCGGCGCCCCGTCGCCAGCGGATGCCGGCCTCGATGAAGCCGTCGATGTCGCCGTCGAACACGCCCGAGGTGTTGCCGACCTCGTACTCCGTGCGCAGGTCCTTGACCATCTGGTACGGGTGCAGCACGTAGGAGCGCATCTGGTCGCCCCAGCTCGCCTTGATGTCGCCTGCCATGGCCTTCTTGGCCGCGCTCTCCTCGGCCTGACGCTGGAGCAGCAGGCGTGACTGGAGGACGCGCAGCGCGGCAGCACGGTTCTGGATCTGCGACTTCTCGTTCTGCATCGACACGACGATCCCCGTGGGGATGTGGGTCATGCGCACGGCCGAGTCGGTCGTGTTGACGGACTGGCCGCCCGGGCCCGACGAGCGGAAGACGTCGACCTTGATCTCCGACTCGGGGATCTCGACCGAGTCGGTCTGCTCGATGAGCGGGATGACCTCGACCGCGGCGAACGACGTCTGCCGACGTCCCTGGTTGTCGAACGGCGAGATGCGCACGAGGCGGTGCGTGCCGGCCTCGACCGACAGGTTGCCGAACGCGTAGGGGGCCTTGACCTCGAAGGTCGCGGACTTGAGGCCCGCCTCCTCCGCGTAGGACGTGTCGAGGACCTGGGTCGGGTAGCCGTGACGCTCGGCCCAGCGCAGGTACATGCGCAGGAGCATCTCTGCGAAGTCGGCCGCGTCCACGCCGCCTGCCCCCGCACGGATCGTCACGACGGCCTCGCGGGCGTCGTACTCGCCCGTGAGCAGGGTCTTGACCTCGAGCACGCCCAGGTCCGTGCGGATCCGTTCGAGGTCGGCCGCGGCCTCTGCGAGCGTCGCGGCGCGGTCGGCGTCGTCGATGTCGTCGTCGTTCGCCATCTCGACGAGCGTCTCGAGGTCGTCGATCCGGTCGCTCATGCTCGTGATGCGGTCCAGCTCGGACTGCGTCTGGGAGAGGGCCGTCGTGACCTTCTGGGCGGCGTCGGGGTCGTCCCAGAGGTCGGGAGCCGACGCCTTGTCCGAGAGCTCCGCGATCTGGACGCGCAGGGCGTCCGGGTTGCTCACGGCGCTGATGGTGCCGAGCGTCGTACGGAGGGCGCGGATCTCGTGCGGGAAGTCGATGGTGGCCACGGTCGTCTAGGTTACGCGACGCGGGGGCTCACGTGGCTCGGTGCCCGCCGTGGCGGGCGCCGAGCGACCCGTCACGTCACGCGCCCGACGACGGAGCGTCCGGCCCGACCGAGGTGTCCCCGTGGTCTGCGGTCCCGGCCGAGGACGTCGCCGGCACCGCCGCCGAAGGTGCGGTGGCGCCGCTCGGCACCTTGCCGACGTCTGCCGATCCAGCAGCAGCCCGCCCCTCGGCGCGCGCCTTGGCGAGCAGCGCCTCGAGGCGCTGCTTCTTGCGCTTGCGGTTGTCGCGCAGCCCGATCACCAGGACGGCCGCCGCGGCGAGAAGGAGGATCTGGACCCACGGGATCGCCCAGGTCGTCACGGTGACCGTGACCGGCTCGAGCGGAGCCTCGACCGGGACGTCCACGGCCCCTCCCGTGCCGACGGGCACGGGGGTCACGGTGATCTCGGTCGTCACGGGCCCGACGGGCCAGATCCCCGCCACCGCGAACGCGGTCGAACGGGAGGTCCCCGGGATCAGCTCCTCGACGTCCTCGGTCCCCCGGTCGATGGTGGTGTCGCCGATGCCGAACGGGCCGGTCACGTGGGCCTGCTGGTCGGCGCCGACACGGAGGTTGCCGTCGTTGGTCACGCCGTACGCAACCCGTACGGAGCCGGGCGAGAACGGGTTCCACGACGGTTCGTACGTCGCCCTGACGTCGGTGAGCGCGAGCGAGGGAGTGACCTCACCGGGCACACGGAGGTTGACGCGCACACCGACCCGGCTCTCGACACCGACCCCGGGGCCTGCGGCGGTGGACGCCGACGTGATGGTGGCGACGATGCCGGCCGGGTGGTCTCCAGGGGTCGCGTTCTCCGGGACCGTGATGGTGAACGGCACGACCACGGTCTCGCCCGCAGGCACGTCCACGGTCGGCTGGACCTCGAACCACCCGCCCGAGTCCTGAGGCTCCTGGTCCGAGGTCCGGATGTCGAACTTGCCCATGGGCGTGAAGAGGCCGTCGTTGGCGACCATGGTGAACGTCACCGGTCCCGCCCCGTGGTTCGACACGGCCACCTGGTCCTGGATCTGCTCTCCCGGCTCTGCGACGAAGTCGAAGATCCGTCGCTTGTCCGGTCCGTCGGACGTCGCCGTCGTGACCGAGAACCTGACCTCGCCCGGGTCCTTCGCGTCAGCGTGCGCGACGCTGATCCCGCCGGCCAGTGCCAGCAGCAGGGCACTCAACCCCAGGACGCTCCTGCGGAGCCGACCTGCTCCACGACCTGCCGCGGACGTCGCGACACCACCGGACACCTTCTGCACCACCTTGCTCACCACGACTTCCGATCATCCTCGAACGGTCTACCTGCTCCGGAGACGGTACAGGGCCGACGGAGAACCGCCGGCCCTGTGTCGTCACCGTCCGTGACACTGATCGCGAGAAGCGGTCAGCTCTCCATGAGCGTGAGCGTCAGCGTCGACGCGTACGCACCGGAGGGGGTGTTCTTCGGCACGGTCAGGTTGAGCCCGGCCTTGACGCCGAACGACTGGCCGTTGGCCTCGGCGGACGAACCGGCCGAGACCAGGAGGTCACCGACCTGCACACCACCGGTGAGCCAGTCACCGCCGGGGCCCTCGCCGGCCGGCACCTCCTGGAGCTCACCGGCGATCGGCTGGCCCGGCGTGACGTTGAAGTCGCCGGGGATCGGGTTGGCCAACTCGGGGACCCAGCCGAGGTTGGCGGACTCGATCTCCGGCAGGCCCGCGGCCACGAAGTTGCTCACCTGTCCGCTGACGTTCCAGGCTGCGTCGGCACCCACGTCGTTGCGGTCGTCGGAGACGCTGACGCCGTCGAGGGTGCCCGTGAACTCACGGTTGCCCGCGGCCCAGACGTCGTCGCTGGTGGACTCGGTCAGCGTGACGGACGGGTTGGCGACCGTGAGCGTGAGCGCTCCGACCGGGGTGACCGAGACCTGGATCTGAACGTCCTCGTCCTGGTTCACGTCAGCCGCGGCCGACGACGCCATCGCGATGGTCCCGAGCAGCATCGCGCTGAGCGCTCCGCCAGCGATCCACTGCTTCCTTGCACGTGCATTCATGTAAGTCTCCGTCGTTGGAGGGTGTCGGACCGGATCACCATAGCGGCGAACCAGCGGTTTTGGCAGCCCCCAGTCAAAAGTCGCACCTTTCGTTAAGAAAGTTAACGATCATGTTAGCGCTAACTCTGTCATGTTCACTCGCCCGACACTTTTTCGTTGGAAGGGAGGGTGGATCACCAAGCTCGCGCACTGGACTCTGCACGCACGATGATGCCATCAGACCAGAGCTGCGTCACCCAGCTGATGAGAACCGGGCGAGAACGTGCCGCCAGATGGACGCTCGCCGTGCGCCCGTCGGGTGTGGTGGCCTCGACGATCGCGACGTCGTCCAGCCCCGCGAGCATGGCCGGGTGAGAGCCGAGGAACGACCGGACCGACGACTCGACGTCCGAGTCGCTCAGGACCAGGACGCCTCCCTCGACCGGGTCCGCCAGGCCCCCCTGGTAGACGGTCTCCGCGGGCATCGCGTCGGCGGCGTCGAGCGCCGAGGCGTCGGCCAGGTCGAACAGCTGCTTACGGTCCAGGTGGACCGCCGTCGCGGAGACCACGACAGCCACGAGGACGAGCGCGAACGCGACGAACATGCTGGTGAGGAGCATGATCTGGCCGCGCTCACCATCTCGCTCGTGCACAGGCCCACGTCCGAGGACGTCCCAGGAACACCTCACGACCGAGCCCCCGCGTATGTGTCGACAGGCGAGGTGTGCACGGCCTGGACCGGGATGGACAGCGGGACCCACGAACGGATTCCTGAGGGGACGAAGGGCAGTGCGACGTCGTAGCGCACGACCGCCACGACCTCGCTCCCCGGGGCGAGGCAGGGGGCGGTCGAACAGGAGAGCTCGAGCACGCCCGAGGGCAGGACGTCCTCGAAACCTTGGTCGGAGAGCGCCAACGAGGTGGCCACCCCCGCGCGCGCCTGCCCCTCGGCCACCGAGTCCGCGGTCACGAACGCCCGGGCGGACTCCTTCGCGGCCCCCTCGACCGCGAAGGTTGCCGCCTGGATCCGACCGAGGGTCAGGGCCAGGTACAGGACGGGAAGAATCAGGACAAGTGCCACCCCGAGGAACTCGACCTGCGCGTTTCCTGCGTCGACGCTCGCCCGGGCCCCTGACCGAGGGCGTAAATTCACCCGGTCGACATGATCCGACCTTGGGTGGGCACCGCAGCGGACAGCCTTCGCGACTCCGCACGGGCACCCCTCGTGGACCGAGCCCGCCCGGGATCTCACGGCTCCTCCGCCAGCGCATGGCCGCTCACCGTCAGCGTCCCGGCCGGACCGAGCAGACCGACCACCGGGAAGGGTGCCGTCACGGTCACCTCCACGACCGGCAGACCGTGCAGCTCGACCTCGCGCGCCGTCACGTCCTGCGCGAACCGGTCGGAGAGCGCCGCATCGATCAGCTGCTGCGTGCGTTCGACGCCGTCCGCCGGTGTACGGTCAGCGCGCCCCGCGAGGCGCGCGCCCTCCGCCGCGCTGTCGATCACGACGGCGCGCACGTGGAGCGCGAGCACCACCTGGACGACGCCGAGGAGGAGGGCCACCACGAGGACCGAGACCAGCACGAAGTCGACGACGGCAGAACCGTCCTCCACCCCTCGTGCCGCCCTCGGGTTGGCGTCTCGGCCCATCTCAGGGACCGCTGACGCTGCTGATCGCGTCGCTGAAGGTGCTCGTGAGCGCGGGTCCGGCCACCGCCCAGAGGGCGACGACGAGCCCGGCCGTCATGAGTGTCACCAGAACCCATCCCGGGACGTCACCCCGCTCCGCGCCTCGGCCCCCGGCACGGCGCACCAGTCTGCTCGTCCAGTCCTTTACCTGCTGTGGCACGGCTGCTCCTCGTTCGTTCTCTTCTCGGTTCCTCACCTGGACGGGCGTCCAGGACGAGTGTTCACGTCGACGGCACCCTCGATCGGCGTGGCTGGTACGTACCGGGACGGCATGCCTCACCCGGGGCTTCGGCAGGGCGCCCGGCGCTGGAGCGGCAGACTCTCGGGATCCGTTCTCCCGGTCGGCCACGATCAGAGGCCGATCTGCAGGGTCACGATCGACGGATAGATGGCGAACACCGTCGTGCCTAAAAGGACCACCGGGCTGCCTGCCTCAGAGGCATCAGTTCACCCACTACGCTCTCGGAGCATGACCAAGCCACTGCACGCGTTCTTCGTCACTCCGATCGGGGCCGAGGGGTCTGAAACCCGCGAACGAAGCGACAAGGTCCTCGCGCACATCCTGACCCCTGCACTTGTACCGACGGTCGTGTCGTCGATCGAGCGTGCGGACCACAGTCCGAACCCTGGCGAGATCACTGCAACCATGATCGCCAGCATCCTGGAGAGCGATCTGATCGTTGCAGATCTGACAGGCTCCAACCCCAACGTCTACTACGAGGTTGCCCTCGCTCATGCCTTCGGAAAGCCGGTCGTCCACATCCGCCTGGCAACGGAGGACCGGCTCCCGTTCGACATCAAGGACGTTCGGGTGTTCGACTACTCGTTCGACGTCGCCGATGCCCGAAAGTGTGCGGAGTCTGTCGAGGCAGCAGCCAGCCTTGCCCTCACGGATCCCAAGAGCGTGCAGACGCCAGTTGACCGCGGTCGAGTTGCCGCTCAAAGCGCAGACAGCGAAAACCTCGGCGATCGGGTGAACGCCGAGATCATGGCGAGGCTCGACTCAATCGACTCCCGACTCGTAGCGATGCGACACACCTCGACGGACTTCGAGCTCGCTGACTTGTCAGGCACGGAGGCCAAGCTGATCAGGTTGGTTCGTGACATCGCTTCTCTTGAGAGCTCCGAGCCTGTCGAGGACAACCCAGCTCTTGCGGAGCAGCAACTTCTGCTGTCCAAGGCCTTGCGGGCCAAGGTGCCGGAGTACGCGGGGAACGCGATCGAGCAGGCCCTCTCGCAGCTGCGGCACCCCTCGTTCGGACGCAGGCGTGCAGAACGCACGGCCGATGCCTTGGACCTGCTCAAGGCCACATGAACCGTTGCTGGTGCCGAGCCTCGTGGCACGTAGTGATCACCCGACGGAACCACACAGAATCGATGCTCCAGGCAGTAGCCTCGTCCGCATGACGAGCATCCTGAGGCAGGCCACGAAGGAGGACCTGCCGCAGGGCACCCGATCATGCATCTTCTGCGCCGGGCGTCCTCTCACCCGTGAGCACGTGTGGCCGAAGTGGCTGTCAGCAGAACTGCAGCAGCACGGGTTCACCCTCGACCGCCCTGATGGCGCCCCCCACCAGGTACGGCTCGTCGGGATCACCGCCGACCGTCAACATGCCCACCAAGAGGTCGAGACCGTCGGGGGCGCCAAGCTCCTGGGGGACCTAGTCGCAAGGTCCGTCTGTGGCCCATGCAATAACGGGTGGATGAGCGCGCTTGAGGACTCCGCCAAGCCAAGTCTTCTCGCGCTCATCCGAGGCACCGACGCCACGTTCGAGCAAGAGGCACTCGTGTCTTTGGCGACCTGGGCGGTCAAGACAGCCATCCTGTACCAGTCCCAGGACCCTGCCTCGCTCGCGTGGACCGCGGAACAGCTTCAACGGTTTCGCGTGGCCGGTCGCCCGCCCGCCTTGACCACGGTCTCGCTCGCCAGATGGACTGACAAGACTCAACAGGGCCCACACAGCATGGGTGGCGCCTATGGCGGCGTTGGTCGTCCCAATCGGTTCGGTGTGACAGTGTTGCTCGTCGGATACGTCGCAATCACCGTTCGCGCTGCGACCGACACTCGCTACTTCGGACAGCTGGCAACGCTTGGGAAGGAGTGGTCGACAATCTGGACTCCGGTCCCCTCACAACTCACCTGGCGCGCTCATCGACGCCCCGCGCTGCTTCAAGACGTCGAGCGGCTAACCTCTGGGTTTGCTGCTCCTGACGGCCCCTAGCGCTCCCAGGCCCCTCGCACGACGACGGTCGCCCCGCGCACGCCCGGCACACGGGACACCGTCGCGACGCAGAGCTCGCGCAGCACGCGCGAGATCCCGGCCGACGTCATGACGTCCCATCCCGTTACAAGACCTGCGGCCGAGGCGGCGTACCCTCCGAGCGCCCTCGTCGCCCGGTCAAGTGCGTCCATTGCGGCGCTCGCGGCTCGCTGCTCAGTGAGGAGCTGGTCACGGGCGGCGGTGTAGGCGCTGCTCGGTACGAGCCGCTGGGCGTGGTCGATCGTGAGCTGAGTGAGGGTGCGCTCGAGTTCGGTGATCTGCCGTGCGTACCGGGCGCGCTCGATCGCGGCGGCCGCGCCGGTAGCCGGCTGCGCGTCAGCGGCCTGTGCGACGAGGTCGGCCACCGTGGGCAACCACGCCCGGATCGCGTCCTCGACCTTGGGGTAGGCGATGTTCACGGGCATGGTGCACTGCTTGTTGGCGCACCGGAAGCGGGGCGTCTGGTTCTTGCCGCGGTGCAGCGCCATGCGGTAGTCACATGCGAAGCAAAAGACGGCGCCCGAGAGTGCGCTAACGGCGTTGTGCAGTCGGGGCGCGAGCGTGGTGCGTTGCGCGCGAGCTGCCTGGTAGGCGTGCCAAACGTCCTCGGTGATGATCGGCTCGTGCGAGCCCTGAACGTGCACGCGGTTCGGGCAGTCACCGCCGCTACGGGGCGGCTCGGTGCAGTCGGGATCGTGAACGTACATGAATCCGGCGGGCCATCCCCCGTCGAGCATGTAGGCGATCCCCCGGTGCGTCCAAGGCTTGCGCGTGCGGGGCGACTCGATACCCAGGTCTCGGGTCCACTTTGCCAGGGTGGCAAGCCCCTCCCCCGCGGCGTACCGGTTGTAGAGCTCGCGCACGATCGGCGCCGTCTCAGGGTCGGGCGCGTAGGACTTGCTCGCGGGGTCGTAGGCGTACCCGAGACGCGGCGAGCCGTTGTGAGGCAGGCCGAGCTTGCGCCGTCGAGCGTGCGTCTCTCGCCAGGTGTCACCAATGCGTTCGGACTCGAACGCGGCGAGTTCGGCGAGCATGCCGCGGGTGAATCGTCCGGTGCTCGTTGTCGTGTCGACAGGCTCGGTGGAGGACTCAAGGCGCCCACCGGCCGCCTCGATCTTGTCGACGGCGACCGCCCAGTCGCGGCGCGATCTGCTGAGGCGCGACCACTTCCAGACGACGATGACGTCCGCGTCACGTGCCTCGACCATGGCCATGGTGCGCAGGACCGCTGGCCGCTGCCAGGTTCGACCGGAGATCCCGGGATCAGCCTCGACGGCGACGACGTCATAGCCGCGACGGATGCAGTACTCGCGGCCGGCGGTCTCCTGCAGCTCTAGTGAGATTGACTCCTCACGGTGAGTCGACTGGCGCAAATACAGGACGGCGCGTGCAGGGCGGTCAGGTACGGCGCGGAGGTGGTTCATGCTCCTCGAGCCTTCCGGTAGGAGTTCGCCACCCAGGGCCGGGGAAAGCCGATCGCGTGGACGTTCGCGGAGCGGCGGACGATGCGCTGGAACACGACGACCAGGTCCGCGGTGACGTTCAAGGCGGCCCCGAGTGCGCCGGGGTGCGGTCCAACCTCTCGCTCAGCAGTCGCGTAGGCGTGGGCGTCGATGAGGAACTTCGCCGCCCACTCGTTGGCAAGACGCTCGTGTTCGTTGTCATCGTGGGGTGCGCTTGTCCACGTGTGCCCGTACCAGGCGTGCCCGAGCTCGTGCGCGAGGGTGGAACGCGCCTGCTCACCGTTGAGCCACGCGTTGATGGTGACCGTCCGGACGTCGTGCTCGTAGACGCCTCGCAGGTTCTCCCCCATGGCCCGGCTCCACTCCACGTACACGCCCTGCTCGTGTGCGTGATGGAGCAGCTCGCGCACTACGGAGTCTCTCCCGACTGGTTCTGCTCGTCGAAGATCGAGACCTCGCTATGGTGCGCGACGGCCTGCTCGGAGAAGTCGCGGCCACTGCCCATCTGACCAAATCGGCCCTCGATGACCCGGCCCGCCTGCTCGGCCGCCTCGCCTACCCGGACGCGTCGACCGACCTCGTCGAGGAGCGTGTCAGAGGACGCGCGACGCACTGCGTCGCGAGCACCGACAGCGACCTCACGAAGCCCGGCCTCGTCGTCGGTGATTACCCCAGCAGCGGCGAGTGCCGCGACGACGTTGAGGTCGAAGGCACGCGCGAACTTCACGACGAAGGCTGCATCCGGGCTCGCCCCCTTCTTCCAGCGCGTGAAGGCAGAGGAGTCGAAGCCGGCCTTGCGCCCCGCCTCGAGGGCTGACATGTCACCCATCGCCGCGCTGACGTAGTCCCACCATCTGTTCTGAGCCATGGGTACATCTAACTCTGCGCAGACGCAGACCGCAAGTGGTCTGTTACAACACAGAGTCGCTCTTGCGTCTGCGCAGAACCTCCTCTACGTTGGTTCTAACGCAGAACCGATTCGGGGTCTGCACAAGGCAGAGGAGTTGCCATGGTGGCGATTGCGCTCAGGGGCAAGGTGCTCGCCGAGCGGCTCCACGACGTCGGAGCGAACACGAACGTCGAAGTTGCAAAGGTCCTCGGACTCAACGACGGGACCATCTCACGCGTTCTCGCGGGCAAGTCCGACCCAGGGAACAAGTTCATCGCGGCCGTCCTGAGGAACGTGCCCGTCGCGTTCGAGGAGGTCTTCGTCGTCGTCGACCGCGAGGGCGACGAAGCCAAAGACGACGCCCGCTCGGCATCCGACGAGCCGGACCCAGGTCACGCATCCGGCTCCTCGCACGAGCGCCCCGTCGCGCTCACCGCCTAGCACCCGCCCCACGGCCGGCCCCGCGCTCACTCCACCAAGAACGCGCGCGGGACCGGCCTCACCACACCCGATAGGAGATGGCACCCATGACGGTACCCAACCCAACGCCCGTCCGACGCACGAAGGACGAGTGCATCCGCCGCGCTGGTAAGGCCCTCGCCGACGAGCGTGCGGCTCAGGCCGCCCGCACGGTCGAAGCGGCGGCGCTCGCGGCCTACCGCCCGGAGTTCGGCGGCCCCTCGCTCTCCGAGCTTGAGGACATGATCCGCGCCCATCGTGGCCTGGCTGTGGCCGCATGAGCCTCGATATGGCCCAGCCAGGCCTGGGCTCCGCGCCCGGCCCACTGGACGAGATCGACCGTCTGCTGACCTCCGAGCAGCGCAAGACCCGCCGCGATCTCCTGGCTGTGGCCATGGAGGTGAGGCCACGCCAGATCAAGTTCGAGCAAGACCTGACAGATCACTCTGACCTTCTGCAGACCTACGCACAAGGCTTCGCCGCGCTCAGCGTGATCCTGCCCGGCAATCCGGTGCGGTGCGCGTACCCGCACTGGTCGCTTCACCGCACGTGCGGCCTGCCGCAGGGGCACGAGGGGATGCACAGCGCGCCGGTCCTCGCCCCGCCCGAGTACGCCGCCGAGGGCGTCTTCACCGGGCACACGTACTGGGGTGCGCCGCCGACTGAGTGGCACCTCAACGGCCTACGCGTCTACGGCGAGCCCGCCCCGCACCCGATCCGGGATCTGACCTGCGGTCGATGGCACAAGAGCTGCGACGTCCGGTGGTACCCCGATGGCAGCGCACGTGGCTACGTGTGCACCCGACGCTCGGGTCACACCGGGCGTCACGCTGCCGCGGCCGGGTCGTGCATCGTCGCGGTCTGGGGCCTCACGCACACGCCCGCAACCGCCGAGCAGGACGAGGAAGACGTCGGGCTTGAGGTGACGGCGTGACCGCCGTCGCCGAGGGCCAGGCACTCAAGACCACCGGGCAGGCGCTCGCGGCCCGTGCGCTCACGCCCGAGCACCGCGCCCTGTTCCGCTCGCTCGTGGTCGCCCTGCCGGTCGGGGCGCAGTTCTCGATCAACGACCTGCGCGCCCAGCTCGACGACGCAAACGTCCCCGAGGCGCCGCGCGCGACCCTGTTCGCCGCGGCCGCCCGTGAGGGCCTGATCGAGCAGGTGCTGTTCGACGACGGCGACGAGGAGTACTCGCCCAAGACCCGCCGCTCGACTGGCCGCTCCGCGCACCGCGCCCGCGTCAACGTGTGGCAGCGCATCGCACCCCAGACGCCTGCATGAGCCGGCGTCGGTCGGGTGTCCCGAGCCCCGGCCCGGGACGGTGCCCCTCGTGCGGTGGCCGGCTCCTGTGGAAGCGGTACGCGAAGCCCGCCCCGGGCGCCGCGAACCCCACCCTCGGAGCGCTGATGCCGCTCGACGCCACCCCGCGCGACCCAGCCGACGAGTACGCGAACTACGCCGTCGACGCCGCAGTCCCCGGGTGCCGGCTCATCACCGCCGAGCGCCCGTTCGACCCCACCACCGAACGCCGCTACACGATCCACCACGCCACGCACCCCACCTGCTCCGACGACCTGAGGACGACACCGTGACCCTGACGACCGACCAGCCCACCCCCCTGCTCTCGCACACGGTGGCGATCGCCCGCCTGCGCCTGTGCCTGCTCGATACCGACCAGGCGCGCCTCGCCAAGCACGTCGCGCTGCGCAGCGCATGGTCCAGCCTGGCCCTCGAGAACACCACCTACGAGAACCTGCCCGACGACGGCGACGCGCTCCTCGAGTCCGCTGACCGCCTCGAGCTCGTCGGCGGCCCCGCCGCTGCCGTCGCCGAGCTCCGCGACGAGGCCACACGCCAGGCCCGACGCCGCACCTACGTCGAAGGCACCATCACCGAGCTCGTCGAAGCCGCCGACGAGCTTGAGCGCGACATCGCCCGTCTCGACACCCTGCACGCCGACTACGAGCTCGCGCTCGAGAACCTCGGAGCCTGACCCATGGCTCCCATCATCCGCACCAGCGTGCCCGCCCTGTCCGTGGTCCCCGACGGCGGCCCGGCGCTCACGGCCCTGACCGGTGGCCCCGCGGCCGCGCCGACGCAGCTGCCCGTCACCTCCCTCGTGCATCACCCCCTGAACCCGGCCGGCCGCTCGGAGGTCGACGAGGAGCTCGCGGCCGCGATCCGCGCCGACGGCACGATCCACGAGCCCCTCGTCGTGCGCCCCACCACCACCGAAGGCACCTACGAGCTGCTGTCCGGGCACCGGCGCCTGGCCGCAGCCCAGCACCTCGGCATGCTCCTGGTCCCCGTCGTCGTCCGGAACCTCACCGACGCCCAGGCCGCCACGCTGCTGCTCTCCGCGAACCTCAACCGGCGCGACCTGACTCTCGTCGAGGAAGCCGTCATGGTCCAGGGCATCCTCGACCTGCCCGGCGCCGGAACCCAGCACGCCCTCGCCGCCACCCTGGGCCGCTCCGACACCTGGGTCTCGCGCCGCGCCAAGGTCGCCCGCGCCGGCGACGACGTCCTCGCGGCGCTCGCGGCCGCGCCGGTCCCGGCGACGTTCGAGGACGTCGAGGCGATCGCCGAGTTCGAGGCCCACCCCGAGGAGCACGCGAAGGTCATCGCCGCGTTCGGCACCGCGGACTTCGACCAGGCCGCCCGCACGGCCCGGCTGCAGATCCGTCGCCTTGAGAGCGAAGCGCGCCTGACCGAGTACCTCGAGGCGCACGGCGGCTCGCTCGTTGTCGCCGACCCGCACAGCTACACCCGCCCCGCCGAGGTCGAGGACCTCACGATGGTGAGCGGCGGCCAGTACATCGACGTCGACCGCCTGGCCGCCGACCCTGCCGAGGTCCTCGCCAGCTACGAAGGCATGACGCCCGAGACCACGGGGTTCGTCCTCGTGCGCCGCGGCGCCAACGCCTCGGGCGTCGCCCTGTACCGCCCCCGCACGCCCGAGGAGCAGGCCGAGCACGACACCCGCACCGCCGCACTGGCAGCACGTGACGCCGAGTTCCAGCGCAAGCAGGCCGAGCGCGACGCACAGGTCGCCCAGCACGCCGAGCACGCCAAGGCGATCAAGCAGTTCGTCGAGACCACCGCCGACGGGCGCCGAGAGCACCTCCTCAAGATCCTCGCGATGAAGAACCTCATCCGCACGCAGCTCGACCCCATCCTTGCCTTCACCGCGGCCGCCGCGACCAACGCGTGGGACGTCTGCCTCGGCGGCGACTACGTCGACCCCGGCGAGCTCGGCCCCTGGCTCGGCCTCGACCTCGAGGCCCTCGTCGCCGCGGCCGAGGCCGCAGGCTCGGACACCGACGACGCCCTCTACGACGCCATGACCACGGCCCTCGGCCAGGCCACGGCCCCGCAGAAGCTCCTCGCGGCGCTCGCGGCCCAGGTCGAGCCGATCACGGCGTGGAAGTGGCGCGAGGTCACAAAGGAGGACCGGTGGCCCGTGCGGGCCTGGTACGTCCTGCTCGAGGCGCTGGGCTACGCCGTCTCCACCGAGGAGCGCGAGGCCCTCGCCGGCCTCCTGCCCGGGGCGGCTGCCTGATGGCCGCCGGGTGCGCCACGTGCGGGTTCGTGTCGACGGCACGGACCGCGGGGATGGTCGAGTACGCGATGCGCCGACACTCGTGCGAGAAGCGCCTGCAGGCGGCTGCCCGCACCGCGGCCGCGGCCGAACGCTACGAGGCTCGTGGGGTCACGCGCGAGTGCACGCACAAGACCCACCACGAGCACGGCACGAACGCCCGGGCGCGGCTGGATCGGTGCCGGTGCGCGCCGTGCCGGGCCGCGTCGTCGCGCGCGTCGAAGGAGTACGAGCTGCGCACGATCTCGGCCCCCGTGAACGTGGACGCGACAGCCGCGACCTCGCACGTGCGGGCGCTGATGGCGGCAGGCATGGGCTGGAAGCGCGTCGCGAAGGCTGCGGGGCTCGACACCTCGCTCGTGTACCCGCTGCTGTACGGGCGCCCCGACCGCAACGGCGGCGCCCCGCGCACCAAGGCTCGGGCTCGCACGGTCGCCGCGCTCCTCGCGGTCCCGTATCCGACGCTGGACGACATCGCCGACGGCGCCCTGGTCCCGGTCCACGGGACGGCACGACGCCTGCGGGCTCTGCACTCGGTCGGCTGGTCCGTCCGGGCGATCGGAGAGCGGTCAGGCGTAGACGAGCAGTCCCTCTACAAGTCGATCGAGGGCCGCCACGAACAGCTCCTCGCGCGCAACGCACGCCTGGTGCGCGACGCGTTCGACGCCCTGTGGAACGTCGCTCCGCCGTCCGGCACGAAGTGGGAGCGCGCCGCCGCGACCCGCGCCCGCAACCTGGCCACTGAGCACGGCTGGCCCATGCCGCTCGACCTCGACGAGGGCGCGATCGACGACCCGGCCGCACCCGAGCCGACCCGTGCGGTTGAGCAGCGCACCGGGGTAGACCTCGACGAGTGGCTGCACCTGGTCCTGGCCGGCGAGGACCAAGAGCGGGCCGCAGCCCGGCTCGGTGTCCAGCTCGCGTCGGTCCAGACCGTCGCCCAGCGTCGCGGCCGCCGCGACGTGATGCGCCTGATCGCCGAGCGCCACCTGGTCCTCAAGCCGCTGCGGACCGCCTCGTGAAGCGGCTGCCGTCCGTCCAGGACTACGAGCACATGACCTTGGCGGTCCGCCGCCAGGCCGCCGCACTGGCCCACGAGCAGGCCGAAGCGCTCCGCCATCGCCGCGCCCGCCTCGCGCAGCTTCGCGCCGAGCACTCGCCCGACGACGTCGCCGAGACCCGCGCCGCGGCCGAGGCGATGCTGCCCGACATCATCGCCCGCTTCGGCGACACACCCGCACTGACCACCGGCCGCCGCGCAGCCATGCAGAGCAGACGCCGCCGCCACACCACCCTCGGAGGTACACGATGACCGGCTACACGCCCGGCGAGCCCGCGGCGCTCGCGGTGTACGTCGAGGGCACCGTCGAGGCCGTCACGGACGACACGATCACGATCGCCGGGCACGTCCTGCCCCGCCGGATCGGCGGCGGCGTCCGGACCCTCTCGACGTCGTGGCCCGAGGCGACGCTCTGCAACGGCGACTGCGAGCCGACGTGCGCCAAGGACCACTGCGACGACTGCGACGGTGACTGCTGCACCCACACCTGCGACGACGACGCGTGGCGCACGGTCGACGGCATCGACCAGGCGGTCGAGCGCGCGCATGACGACGCCGGCCACGCGGGCCCCTACCGGTACTGCACGGACCCGATCTGCACCGCTGTCCGCGAGGCCAACGAGTGACCGTCCACGCGATCGAGATCCCGCGCGCGATGTGGCCCGGTGACCTCCTCAACATGAACGCGTTGCGCGGTCAGACGAAGGTCTTCGGTCGTCGTGCTCGCCCGTGGCGTGCGCTCGGCGCCGAGCTTGGCCGCCCCGCAAGCGGTCTCCCGCGCCCGTTCCTGGTCCCCGTCCGGGTCCTCGCCGAGTTCCGCTTCCCGACCAACCACCGCCGCGACACCGGGAACCTCTACCCGACCGTCAAGGCCCTCGTCGACGGCCTGGTCGACGCCGGCGTCCTCGTCGACGACTGCGACGGCCTGCTCGACGGCCCCCACCTGCACCGCACCTACCCGAACGGGCCGCTGCGCATCCGCCTCGTCCTCATCCCGCTCTCCCCGGCCGACGTCGGCCGCGAGTACCCCCTCACCCAAGGAGCTCTGACCGCATGAGCAAGATCCTCACCACCCCAGCTAACGCCGAAGTGGGCCAGAAGGTGCGCGTCGACGACGCCCGCAAGACCTGGACGGTCCAGGCCGTCAGCAAGAACTTCACGGTCCTCGTCCAGCAGGCCCCGTTCGAGCCCAAGGGCACCCTGCAGTACACGGTGCTCGACTGGCACAACAACGACCGCGGGCCCTGCAACCTCATCGGGCAGGGGTACGGCGACGGCACCTACAGCCCCTCGGAGTGCGCCCGGATGCTCGCGGAGTTCGAGCGCGGCGACCTTGAGGTGTCGCACCGTAACCACGTCCCCTTCACCCGCGTGGAGGTGACCGCGTGAACCGCGCCACAGCAGGTGTCCTCGCGCTGTTCCTCATCGTGGCGCTCGCGGCCTCGGCCGTGGCGCTGGTCAAGGTTGAGCACGACAACCTTGACCAGGCGTCGCCCAACGCAAGGTTGTCGGCGACGAGCGGCCCGTTCGGTGGTGCGCGATGACCGCCCCGCTGGTGTTCCTCGACACCGAGACGACCGGCCTCGGCCTCGACGCGGACATCTGGGAGTTCGCCGCGATCCGCCGCCACTCGACCGGCGAAGAGATCGAGCTGCACCTGTTCATCGAGCACGACGCCAAGAAGTGCGCCGACCTCCCGGACTCGTTCCTCGCAGACCACAAGCGTCGGTGGCCGAACCACGCCGAGCACGTCTGGACCCAGGCCGGTGCAGCCGAGCAGATCGCCCGCTTCCTGGCCCCCGACTTCGACGCCGGCAAGGCGCACATCGTCGGCGCCGTCCCCGACTTCGACACGTCGAAGATCGAGCGGCTACTCAAGCTGAACGGTTTCGGCCCGCAGTGGCACTACCACCTGATCGACATCGAGAACCTCGCCGTCGGGTACCTCGCGGGCCTCGCGCGCGTAGGCGCCTGGCCGCCGCTCGACATTCCCGCCTTGCCCTGGGATTCCGACGAGCTCTCCCGCGCGATCGGCGTCGAGCCCACCACCGACGAGCGCCACACCGCCATGGGCGACGCCCGCTGGGCCCGCGACATCTACGACCGAGTGATGGGAACGAACAGATGACCACCAATGACGGCCGCACGATCGAGTACCGCGGCATCCGCTTCCTCACCGTGGGCAAGGGCACCCTGCAGTGCCAGACCTGCCTGCAGGTCACCCACGACCACATCGGCCACGCGGCCGACCACGCCGCTCCGACTCCAGTCCCTCTCACCGCGACCCAGCTCGACGCCCTGCCCCCCGGGTCCGCTGTCCGCTGCACCACCGAACGTGGCATGCGTACCTCCCTCGCGCTCAAGCTCGGCGGGTATGGGCTCGGCGCGAACTCCTGGGTGACGACCGACGGGACCACGTTCCCGTCCTCCTTCGCGATCGCGCAGGCCGACGCCGTCCTCCTGGTCCCGGCAGCCGTGGCCACCGCACCCGCCCCTGTGTCCGACACCCGACGCGAGGACGTGGAGGCGCTGGCCCGCGCGATCAACCCCGGCGCGACGACGGACCATGACCGCGAGGAGGCGCGCCAGGCCGCACTACGCGTCCTGGCCGTGCTCCCTGCCCCGCCCGTGGTGGACGAGACGTCCGACCCTGCGCTCAGCCTCGCGGCGCTCGCGGCCGTGCTGGGCGACGTGTGGGACGACGGCAACGCGGTCGGGCTCGACGGCTGGGTCGGCCCGGGCCGCGGGGAGGCCGTCGACGAGCACGCCGTGCTCCGGCGCGCGAGGGCTGTCGAGAACGCCCTCGGTGCGCTCGTCGCGGGCGGGGCCGTGAAGGCGCACCTCACGTCGTCCCCGGCGCTCGCGGCCTCCTCCGAGGGGCAGGAGGACGACCGTGGCTGACACCGAGTCCGAGGCGGCCGCAAAGGAGCTCATCGCGAAGGGCCTGACCCTGCTCTGCGAGTCCAGCAACCCCGACCAGGACGGGCTCTACGTCCAGGGCTGGATCATCGCGGCCGAGTGGACCTCCATCGAGCTCGAGCGGACCCAACGGGCCGGCGTCATCACGTTCTGCCCCGAGGGGCAGATGATCACCGTCTCACGCGGGCTCGGTGACTACATCGACGACAAGTACCGCATCGCCCCGACGATGCCCGCGGCGGGCGACGAGTGAGCAAGCCGAAGCCACCGCCGATCGAGTCCGTGGCCCTGTGGTGCGCGGCCTGCCACGCGCTCGTGACCTACCGGTGCCGGGTCGACGAGCAGGGGGCCGCGCACGTGCACGCCTCGCTGCTCGCCGAGCACCGCGCGACCCACCCCACGACCGAGGGGAGGTGAACCCGATGCCCGACCTCAACCTCCCGCCCCGCCAGCGCCCGCCCTTCGAGCGCTGCACCGCGTGCGACAAGCCCATCAACCCGGCAACCGGCGAGTGCGCCGGCTGCTCCGACTGACCAGGAGTCCACCCCGTGCCGTTCTTCATGGTCGACGACCAGCTCTTCATCAACCGCAAGGTCAAGAAGCTCACCGCCCCAGTCCTCGACGGCGACCTCCACGGTCTCGCCGCGATCGGCCTGTGGACGCTGGCGGGCTCCTCCGTCCAGGCGGCACTGACCGACGGGCTCGTCTCGATCCACGACCTGATCTCCAAGGTCTACGACATCACCGTCGCCCGGAAGCTCGCCCTCCTCCTCGAGGACGCTGGGCTCTGGCACGCCAACGGCCACGACTGCCCCCGCTGCGAGCCCGTCCCCGCCAACCACTGGCGCTTCCACGACTGGTGGGCCCTGGGGTACGACCGCGGCGACGTCGTCCGCGAGACCCGCGCCAAGCGCAAGGAGCAGCAGGACGTCGAGATGGTCGCCGCGGTCTGGGCACGGGACTGCATCGACCCCGCCAAGCCCGGCATCGCCCGATGCCGCTACTGCCACAAGACCGTCAAGCGCAAGGACACCCGCTCCGACCCCCTCGACCGCCCCACCCTCGACCACGTCGACCCCACCTCCGCCAAGGGCGTCACCAACCTCGTCGTCGCCTGCGGCGACTGCAACCGCCGCAAGGGCAAGCGCACCCCCACCGAAGCCGAAATGACCCTCCGACCCGCACCACGCACCACGGCGCTCGCTGCCACCGAGCCCGCTCCGGTCACCGCTGGGACTCCAGTCTCGCTGACCGTCGAGCAGGCCCAGGCCGCAGGCATCCCGGCAACTGCAGAGATCACCATCTCGCCGGCCGAGGAGCCTGCCGTGACCGCCGCGCGGACCACTTCGGCGACCACCTCTGGTCGACCACGTGGAAACCAGGTGGTCGACCAGGCTCCGAAAGGTGTCCTCGGGCGCGCGCACGAGGGCGCGGGCGTGGGTGCGCCCGGGGCAGGGTCAGGGGCAGGGGCTGGGGTTGGGTTAGACGTTGGGACTCACCTGGGTTAAGCCCGCCCTTCCAGCCCGTCTTCCTCGTCCAGCTCACGCACTCGACGTCGGAAGCGATCCCGAGGCAAGGGTGGACCGAAGCCCGCTCCTGCCCAACCCCGGCCCGAGCCTGTCCCCGTGGATCCGATGAACGCCGGCCCCGCGCCCCGCGTCCCGGTCGCCGGCACCTTCGGCTCGCCCTGGCACGCCTACACCGGCCCCGCCTCCCCGCTCGGCGACGAGAACCACTGCGCCGAGCACCACCTGCCTCAGCCCTGCCGCCGGTGCATGTCATGACCCGCACCAACACCGCCACCGCCGATCAGCTTGCCCTCACCACCAGGAGGTCCCCGTTGTCCGACGCACCTGCTCCGCTCGCCCGCTGCCAGGACTGCGGTCGCATCCTCACCACGGTGCTCACGATCTGCGACCCGTGCCTCGCGGCCGCGCGCAAGGTCATCGCCGACATCCGCGACTACCTGCGCCAGCTCCCCGACGTCACCCGCGAGGTCATGGGGCTCCGCGCGATCCGCTACGACGTCAGCGGGCCGGCGTCCGTCGTCGACGACTCGCGCCTGCCCTTCGCCCTCGACGTCGCCGAGGACAGCATCAGCGTGAACGGACCCTCGGCGCTGCGCACCGAGGCCGGCACCCTGAGCCTGCTCGAGTCGTGGGTCCAGGACTGGGTCGCCCTGTCTGGCTACAGCCCCGGCGGCTACGACACCCTCACCTACCTCGAGGCACACACCCTGTGGGCAGCCCAGAACCACCCCGCGTGGGACGTGTACCTGCAGGAGGCCCGCGAGACGCGCGCCGTCGTTCGGCGCCTCGCTGGCCTGGCCCCCGAGCGCGAGCCCGCCCCGTGCGTCCACTGCGGCGGGAGCATCGTCCACGAGTGGACCGTGCAGGGGCTCGCGGACGAGGCCGTGTGCACCGGGTGCGGCATGACGTGGCGCAGCCGGCGACAGCTCGAAGCCGTGAACCGCTGGCACGTGGCCACCCTGCCCAAGACCTACCCCGACGTCGTCGTCACGCTCGAGGAGGCCCGAGCAATCTGCCCCGCGGTGAAGCGCAACACCATCAACCAGGTCCTCAAGCGCGACCGCGCCATGGCCGTGCCCCTCGCCCCACGCATCCGCTTCTGGGGACTCGACCACCGCGGCCGCGCCTTGTACGTCCTGGCCGACATCGCCGCCCTCGCGAGCACGGCACGCGAAGAGCTCGCATCGTGAGCCGCTGGGATCGGCTGCTGCTGCGGCTGGGCCTGCACCGTCACACGCGCTGGCAGACCATGCACTGGGTCGGAGGCCGCGTCGAGGCCTGGTGCTGGTGCGGACACGCCTGGCCGGTCGAGATGACGAACCACACCGTTGTGATCTAGGCTGTCACCGTTCGGTGTTATCGCCGACCCCAGAATCAGACACGAAGGCCCGGTAGCTCACGCTGCCGGGCCTTTCGCGTACCCAGCCCCTCCCGCCATCGCCCGGACCGTGCGACACATCGACCACGGGATCGCGGCACGGGTCACCGGCGATGGCGGGAGGTCAACTTGCCCAGCCCCCTCCGCAAGAAGAACGGGAGCAGGTGGCGGTCCCTCGAAGCACGGGTGCTTGCCGAGGAGACGCACTGCGCGCTCTGCGACCAGTACGTCGACAAGAGCCTCGACCGCAAGACCGACCCGCTCTCCGCGGCGATCGACCACGACATCCCTCTCCACCGCGGCGGCCCGGAGTACGACCGCTCGAACCTTCGACTCATGCACCGCGGCTGCAACCGATGGAAGTCGACGATGACGCTCGCCGAAGCTCGAGCGAAGAAGGCCGGCATCGTCAAGGCGCGCTCCGAGATCGTCGCCTCACCCGGATGGTGACCCGGGGAGGACCCCCTCCCCCCTGGGGGGAGGACACCCCGGGGGGATACGTCCAATCTCCCCCCGTCCGTTTTTTCCACACGGAAATGCCACCTGACCTGGGAGGACGCATGAACCTCGCCGATTTCGTCCCCCTGGCCCAGACGGGCAAGACCGTCCTCGTCATCGCCGCGACCCACGCCCGGTCTCGGCAGGTCTTCGAGACTCTGGCCGCTGGCAACCTCGAGCAGCTGCGCCGCATTACCTGGACCCTCGGCGACGAGAGCGTGCGGTTCGAGGCCGGCGGGAGCATCCGCTTCCTGCCCGCCTCGGTTGCCTGGTGGGGAGCCATCCGTGGCCTCACGCCCGACGTCGTGATCCTCGACGCCGACGCCCACCTCAGCGACCGGGTCAAGCTCGAACTCGAGCCGGCTGTCGCGACGGGCGCGGCGATCGTCCGCATGCAGCTCGACTGATGAGCATGCAGGACGCCCCTACGGACGAGGCATCGACTGACCCGGCTACGGCGATCTCTCGCGCCGCGGAGAGCGGCGACTCGCTCGAGATGCTGCGAGCTCTTCGGCTGCGCCTGGCCAAGGCCGTCGACAACGAACACACCTCGCCACGGGATCTGGCAGCGCTCTCGCGCCGCCTGGTCGACATCGACCGGGACGTCAAGGCAGCCGAGGCCGCGCAGGAGGGCGAGGGCGGCGAGGGCAAGGGGGCCGGCGGTGGCGACGTCCACGACGAAGAGTTCGACCCCACGGCTGTCTGAGGTCGCACGTCACGTCATCTTCCCCGAGGGGATCGTCACGACCGCATGGCCCCGCGTCGTCGCGAAGTGCTCCGAGCTCGGCGTGGCGTTCGACCTGTGGCAGCACGGCATCGGCTCGCTCGCCCTCGGCAAGCGCGCGGACGGGAAGTACGCGGCCACGGTAGGCGGCGTCGTCCTGAGCATCCCCCGCCAGGTCGGCAAGACGTTCCTCGTCGGCATGATCGTGATCGCGCTGTGCCTGCTGAACCCGGGCCTAACGGTCCTGTGGTCGGCTCACCGCACCAAGACCTCGACCAAGACGTTCGGGTCGCTCAAGGGCATGACCTCGCGCAAGAAGATCCGCCCCCACATGCTCCCGGCCCGCAACACCAACGGCGAGCAGGAGATCCGGTTTCGCAACGGGTCCGTCATCATGTTCGGCGCTCGCGAACAGGGCTTCGGCCGAGGCTTCGACGAGGTCGACGTCGAGGTCTTCGACGAGGCGCAGATCCTCACCGAGAAGGCGCTCGAGGACATGGTCGCCGCGACGAACCAGTCGCGGCAGCCCGCGGGCGCGCTCCTGTTCTTCATGGGCACCCCGCCCCGGCCCGGAGACCCCGGCGAGGAGTTCGCGAACCGTCGCAAGAAGGCCCTCGCCGGCAAGGCGAAGAACATGGTCTACGTCGAGTTCTCGGCGGACCCCAAGACCGGACGCGACGGCGGGCCCTCGCTCGACGACCACAAGCAGTGGCGCAAGGCCAACGTCTCCTTCCCCAAGCGCACGCCCGTCGAGTCGATGGAACGTATGCGCGAGAACCTGACCGACGACGCGTCCTTCCGGCGCGAGGCGCTCGGGATCTGGGACGACGACACGACGGGCTCACGACTGATCCCCGCCGACCAGTGGGAAGCGACCGGCGTGCGCGTCGCGCCCGAGGGCATCAAGAGCTTCGGGGTCGCGTTCTCGATGAACGGCGACCGCGTCGCGCTGGCCGGCGCCCGCAAGCACGAGACCGGGGTGCACGTCGAGCTCATCGACGCCATGTCCGGCGGAGTCGAGGCAGGCCTCGGAGCGCTCGCCGACTGGCTCGCTCTCCGTTGGCGCTCGGCGGCCGTGATCGTGATCTCGGGACGTGCGGGCGCCGTCGCGCTCTACGACGCTCTGCGCACCCGCGGGGTCCCTGACCGGCTCATCAAGATGGCCACGACCACGGAGTACTTCGGCGCGTGCTCGCTCTTCCACGAAGCGGTTCGCGCGCGGACCGCGACCCACCTCGCCTCTGACGGGCAGGCCGCGCTCGACGACAGCGTCGCGATCTCGGACAAGAAGAAGCGCGGCACGAGCGGCTCCTGGGGCTGGCAGGCCACCACAAGCGACGGCGACGAGACCCCGACCGAGGCTGTGAGCCTGGCGCACTTCGGCGCCAAGACCAGCAAGCGCAAACCAGGAAGGACTCAGGTGGCCCTGTGATTACCGTTGCTCCTTCCAACGCGCTCGATGGCGTGCCCCGGATCATGACCGACGTCAGCGAGCAGGAGCTCGACGTCATCCGAACGCTGTTCATCGAGTGGCGGGCGAAGTACCCGCGGAACCGTCTCCGCTCGGTCTACTACGACGCGAAGATGCCGCTCAAGCCGTCGGGGAACATCCCGGCTGAGGCCATGTCGCGCATCCGCGCGGTTGTTGACTGGCCGGAGAAGTCGGTCAGCGCGCTCGCAGAACGGTCGATCTTCGATGCGTTCGTCTCGCCTGGCGGCGAGCAGGACCCGTTCGAGCTGGGCGCGATCCTGGACGCGAACCGGTTCGACCTCGAGCTCCCGCAGGCGATCACGTCGGCGTACAAGCACTCGTGCGCGTTCCTCACGACGGCGCTAGGTGACACGGCGGCCGGCGAGCCGGAAGTCACCCTCATGGCGCGCTCAGCCGAGTGGTCGACCGCCATCTGGGACAAGCGCCGCCGTGCCGTGAGTGCAGCGCTGGCGATCACCGACACCGACAAAGAGGGGCGCCCCTCCGCGATGGACGTCTACCTGCCGGACGTCGTTCTGATCTGCACGCGACGGCCGTCCGGCTCCTGGACCGTCGACCGTCGCCCCAACCCGCTGCGCGAAGTGCTCGTCGAGCCGCTCGCCTTCGACCCCCAGCTCGATCGCCCCTTCGGTCGCTCACGCATCTCGCGCACAGTCATGAACATCACCGATCACGCACTCTCGGCGATCGTCCGCGGCGAGATCGGCGCTGACTTCTATACCCTCCCGAAGATCATCATCACTCGCGTCGCCGAGGACGCCTTCGCGCGCGGCAAGTGGCAGATGGCCGTCGACCGCATCACCGGCTTCACAGCAGACGAAGAAGGCAACGCCCCGGACGTCAAGCAGCTGCAGCAGATGACCATGCAGCCGCTCACAGACCAGTACCGGATGTACGCCTCGCAGTTCTCCGGCGCGACCGGCGTACCGATCGACTCGCTCGGCATCATCACGGAGAACCCGCCGAGCGCCGAGTCGATCTACGCAGCAGACCGACGCCTGACCACGACCGCGAAGCGGCAGAACCGGATCATGTCGGCCACCCTGCGACGAGTCGCCGGCCGGATCGTTCGCCTACGCGACGGAGGCGACGGCACCGAGGAGCTCCGACGGATCGACTGCAACTGGGTCAACCCCGAGTTCACGTCGCCCGGCGCCGCGGCCGACGCGCTCGTCAAGGTCTCGGCCGTCTTTCCCTGGATCAGTGAGTCCGAGGTCGGCCTCGAGATGGCCGGCTTCACCTCCGCCCAGATCACGCGCCTACTCGCGGACAAGCGGCGCGCTCAGGCGGGCAACCGGCTGGAAGCACTCGCTGCCCTCGGGCAGGGGGCATCCACAACAGCGCCCGCGTCGGAACCTGTCCCGCCTTCCGGCGGGGAAGACCCGGCACTGCTCAAAATCAGGTTCGACGCGCTCGGCGCAGGAATCCGCGCTGGTGTCGCACCGAACGATGTGGCTTCCCGTGTGGGCCTGCCAGGCATCGAGTTCACCGGCGCAGTCCCAGTCTCGCTCCGCATGCCCGAGTCGGAGGCCGCGGGCCTCGAGGAGAAGTAGCCATGGTCGGGCAGGCCGAAGTAGCGCAGCTGCGTCAGGCGCAAGCGGGGATTCTGGCGCTGCTCTCCGAGAGTCTCACTGCGTTCTTCGCCTCGTTGGATCTCGAGAAGCCCGACGTCGCCCGCGATGCTCTCCTCGAGTACCTGCCGCTCCTGGTCGCGCAGCACGGCGACGCCGGCGCTGCGGCGGCCGCCGACTGGTACGACGACGTGCGTGCCGTGGAGCGCGTGCCGGGTCGCTACCGCGCCGAGGTCGCAGAGCCGGTGCCCGCAGACGTCGTCGAGGCCTCGGTGCGGTTCTCCGCGGGGCACCTCTACACCGCGACGCCGGCGCTGGCGCTGCCCTCGCTGCTCGACTCCTCGAGCAAGCGAGTGCTCGTGCCGGCTCGGTTCACGGTCATGCGCGCGACCGAGCGCGACCCGCGGGCCGTCGGGTGGCAGCGCGTGACGCGATCCGGGGGCTGCAAGTTCTGCCGGTTCCTCGCCCAGCGGGGGGCCGTCTATCGGGAGCGAGTCGCCGACTTTGCCTCTCATGGTCACTGCAACTGCGCGACCGTCCCGTCCTGGGACGAGGACGCGCCCGAGGTCGACGTCCGGGCCTACGTGGCCTCGCGCAAGACGTCGGCCATGTCGGCGGCCGACCGTGCCGAGCACACGGCCAAACTGCGCGACGCCGTCGACGCGTTCGTCGACGACTAAGCCACCCGCAACCGCGGGTCATACGCCTACCCGAGCGGTCAATCGGGGTGCATGCCGACGGGCTAACGGAGGAACCAAGCATGACGAGCAACACGAGCACCTTCCCTCGCTATCAGGCGCCGAACATCGGCGTCCCCAAGCACCTGAACCTCCGCGGTCTGCGGTTCATGACCGCCGGCGAAGGTGGCGGCGAGGGCGGTTCCGGTGAGGGCGACGGCGCGAAGTACACGCCGCCCGCCACCCAGGCCGACCTGGACAAGATCATCGGGGCCCGCGTCGAGCGCACCAAGGCGCAGTACGCGGACTACGACGACCTCAAGACCAAGGCGACCGAGTTCGACAAGCTCACCGAGGCGTCCAAGACCGAGGCCCAGAAGCAGGCCGACGCCCTGGCCGCCGCGCAGAAGGAGCTCGACGGGTACAAGACCCGCGAACAGTCCGCGACCTGGGCGAGCGAGATCGTCAAGGACTCCGCCGTGCCGGCATCCGCTCTGCGCGGATCCACGCGCGAGGAGCTGCAGGCCCACTTCGAGGAGCTCAAGCCGCTCGTCACCAAGGCCCACCGCGGGCCGGTCATCCCCAGACAGGGAGACACCCCTTCCACCCCCGCCGGGGACGACGAGGCGCGCGTTGCGGCGCGTCGCCTGTTCGGTACCGGCGACTGACCGCACGTTCCATCAACTCTCTGAGAAGAGGCTCTGACCATGACCGTTTTCGGCAGCTCTGATGCCAAGGTCCTCATGCCCCGCACCATCGCGGACGGCATGATCAAGCAGTCCAAGTCCCTGTCCACTGTGGCGCGCCTCTCGAACCGCGAGCCGATGCGCTTCGGTGAGGTCGACTTCATCACCTTCAACGACTTCCCGAAGATGGAGTACGTCGAGGAGGGTGCCAACAAGGCATCGACCTCGACCGGCTTCGGTTCGGTCACGGCCAAGCCTCACAAGGGCCAGGTCACGCTCCGCTTCAACGAAGAGGTGCAGTGGGCGGACGAGGACTACCAGCTCGGGATCCTGACCGAGGTCGCTGACGCCGGCCAGGTCGCGCTCTCGCGAGGCCTCGACCTCGGCCTGTACCACCGGATCAACCCGCTGACCGGCAGCGTCATCACCGGGTGGGACAACTACGTCACCGCCACGACCAAGCGGGTCGAGCAGGCGACGGCCGACGCCGACGAGGACTTCCGCGCCGCCGTCGGCCTGCTCATCAACGGCACGCCCTCCTCCCAGGTCAACGGCGTCGCCATCGACCCGAAGTTCGCGTGGGCGCTGGCCGACCTCAAGAAGAAGGACGGGTCCGGCGAGACCAGCGACCAGCGCTACCCGCAGCTCGGGTTCGGCACCAACGTCTCCGACTTCATGGGCGTGCCCGTCGCCCAGGGCGACACCGTCTCCGGCACCCCCGAGGCCGTCGACACGAAGGTCCGCGCCATCGTCGGCGACTTCCAGAACGGCATCCGGTGGGGCGTGCAGCGAGAGCTGCCCGTCGAGATCATCCGCTTCGGCGACCCGGACGGCCAGGGCGACCTCAAGCGCAAGAACCAGATCGCCCTGCGCCTCGAGATCGTCTACGGCTGGTACGTCTTCACGAACCGCTTCGCGGTCATCGAGGACAAGGTCGTCTGATGGGCCGCCTCGTGAACGCCCGAACGGGCGTCATCGTGAACGTGGACGACGAGACCGCTCAGGGCCTTGGCCCTGAGTGGCGCGACGCCGAGGAGACGAAGGCAGCCGACGGCGAGCTCGCGGTGCCGCGGGGCAACGCGCGCGCCGAGGTCTGGGCTGCCTACGCCGAGGCGCTCGGCGTCGAGGTCCCGGAGGGCGCCAAGCGCGACGCCATCAAGACGGCGATCGCGGCAGCGACCGAGGACGCGGACGACGACCTCGGCGACGAGGGCGACCACGTCGACGCCGACAACGACCTCGGCGACGAGGACGACGAGGGCGACGGCGACCAGGACGACGAGGACACGGACGAGGGCGACACCCCGGCCGTGGCCACCGAGACCGACTGGTGAGCGACGGGAGGCCCGGCCATGGCATACGCAACCGTTGAACAGCTGCTGCTGCGCTGGCCGGGCCTCCCTGCGGAGTCCCACCAGCGAGCCCAGACGCTGCTCGAGGACGCTGCCGTGCACCTCGACGCAGAGAAGGTGCCGGTGGTCGGTGACGGTGGCGACGTCACCGACCTGCCGGCCCGGCGGATGATCTCGTGCGCCATGGTCGAGCGAGCGATGAAGGCGGACGGGTCCCGGGCCGGGGTTACCCAGGGGTCCCAGACCTTCGGGCCCTTCGCTGAGTCGGTCACCTACGCCAACCCGACCGGCGATCTCTACCTGACCAAGGCCGAACGCAAGCTCCTCGGAGTCGGCAAGCAGCAGGCGTTCACTATCAGCATGGCGCCTGAGGCTCCCGCAGATCCCTTGTGGTGGCTCTCGTGACCCAACGGCTCCCCGAGAGATTCACCCCGCACACCATCCGCGTCCGCGACTTCGTCGAGAACGCGGGCATGGGCTCGGGTCACGGGGACCCGCGCGAGGTGCGCGCGTTCGCGGAGGACGAGCAGAAGCTCGTCATCACCAGCGATGGGGCCGAGGTCGTCTCGACCTCTCAGGTCACCATCAATTTCGACGAGGTCGTGCCGCTCGGCTCGCTCGTCACGGTGTGGCCGGGGATGACCGGCGAGCGGGAGGCAGCGGTCCTGGCGATCGGGCGCCACGAGGCTCCCGGCTGGCCGGCGTATCAGACGCTGGCCCTCGCCTAGGGGTTGTGAGTCCAGTTGCTCGGGAGGAGCGACGGGTCCGCATCCCAGAGATACGTCTGGTAGTCGGTGTCAAGACTCTGGTCCTCGGTGAGCGCATCGCTGCCATCGGACACCGGCACCCAGGACGAGACCTTAAGCAGAGCAACGGTCTCGTGCGATGGGTCGGCGTAGATCGCTTGGGCAATTGTCGTCGCGATGGCTGTCAGTTCGTCCTTACTGAGCGGCTCGCTGCAGATCCTCGCGACGGCCTCGACCATCCCAGCCTCGTCGATCGAGTCGATGACCTGGGTACCGAGGCGAAGCGTGACCGTCTCGGGAAGAACCGCGGTCGCTGCCGCATCCGCCACCGGGGAATCACTTCCGCGCGGCGTGGGCGTCCCGCACTCCTGGGGCGGGCGAGTCGCGAGTGGCTCCGGCTCGCTCGGCTCCGGCGTCGTGATCGTCACCTTCGTCTCCGTCGTCTGCGTTTCCTCTGCAGTCACCTCAACGTCACCGGGACTGCAGGCGGTCAGGGCAGCAAGGACGACGAAGGTGGCCACGAGCTTCTCGATTCGCATGGCCCTGAATCTACCGATAGCGGACGGAGGTCAGGGGATGAAGTTCTACCTCCCAGTGCTCTCGACCGTCGAGCAGGCCGGCCAGGCCGGTCTGCGCAAGGCGGGCGAGGCGCTCCTGGCGGAGTCGAACGCTCGGGCCCCGTTCGACGAGGGCACGCTGCAGGACGCCGGCGAGGTGCTCGTCGACGACATGCAAGTCGCCGTGTCCTACACGACGCCCAAGCGGCCGGGCCGCAAGAACCGCTACCCGTACATCGCGCGCCAGCACGAGGACCTCGACTACCAGCACGAGTCTGGGCGGTCGAAGTTCCTCGAGTCCGCGGCCCAGGACATGCAGGGCGAGCTCGTGCAGATCATGGCGCGCAAGATCCAGGAGGAGCTCGGTGGATGACTCCGACCTGACGCAGCTGGTGTGCCGGCTGCTCGCGCAGCGGTGCGGGTGGGCGTGGAAGCCGGGCGGCATCAACCCGGCCGCGACTGTCTGGACCTTCTACGGCGCGATCGGCGCGACGCCCGACGAGGCGGTCGGGGTGCGCGTCTACGGCGGCACCGACGACCTGGTCGACGGGCTCAAGACCCGTCGCGTGCAGGTCAGGCACCGCGGCCCCAAGGGCGCCCCGGACGGGGCGGACAAGCTCGCGGACAAGACGTTCGCGGCGCTCCACGGTCTCTCCCGCGTGGAGGGCATCAACGGCGCACACAGGCTGTCCTGGGCAGTCCTGGGCGCCGACGGGTCCGGCCGCGAAGAGCGGACGGACAACTACCAGATCATCCTCGACAACCCGGAGGCCTGAACCTCATGACCACCTCTCCCTCGGTCCCGGCAGGGACCACCCTCGGCAAGTCCTACGAGTACGGCATGCGCATCGACCTCGGCTACCCCGGCGGCGCCGAGAACTTCGTCGACGTGCGTCGCATGTCCGAACTCCAGCCCACCCCGACGCCGGTCACGCAGGACGTGCAGACCTACGACGACTTCGGCGCCCCCAACTCTGACAAGACCTCCGAGTCGTTCGGGATCACGCTCACGGTCCTGGGCAACCGGTCGTCCGTGACGGGCAAGTACCTGCCCGAGCTGCAGAAGTTCCACGACGCGACGCGCCCCTCCGCCAAGGGCGAGGACGCCGTCGTGCGGGTGCAGTACTTCCACAAGCCCGAGACCGGCACCCCGGACCCGGACGACGCGTTCGAGGGGCTGGCGACGGTGTCGATCGGTCGGCAGAACGCCGGGGCCGACGGCGCCGTCGAGCGCTCGAACATCACGCTGACCGGCAAGGGTCAGCGCAAGGAGATCGCCAACCCGTTCGCGGGGTGGGGCGTGACCACGCCCCAGGTGACCGGGGTCTCGCCCGCAGCCGCGGCCGCAGGCGAGCTCGTCACGATCACCGGTAGCGGCTTCCTCGGCGCAACGGCCGTGAAGTTCGGCGCGGTCTCCGCCGGCGACTTCGAGGTGATCGGCGGATCGACGATCGTCGCGATCGTCCCCGCGGGCGCCGCGGGCCCGGCGGCGGTCACCGTCACCACGCCCGGCGGCGTCTCGCTCGCGTTCGCGTACACCCGCGGAGCCTGACCTGTGACGGTCAGCTTCTCGGAGTGGGCCGTGCCCCCGCTGGTCCTCACGCTGGGCGACCGGACCTACTCGGTCCGGCCGCCCTGCGTGGTGGACATGGGCAAGCTCCTGGCCTGCGCGGTGCGCGCCGAGGTGAACCTCGGGGTCGCCAAGGGGCCGATCGCGAGCGACGTGCAGGACGTGCTCGACACGATCGGCCCGGACGACCACCCGGCCCTCGGGCCCGGGGTCTACGCGCAGATGGTGGCCGACGGCGTGCACCCCACGACGATCGACCGCATGGCGTACTACGCCGTCTTCTACTGGTCGCGCGGCAAGGGCGTGGCTGACGTCTACGCGACGCTGCTGTGGTCCCCACGCGAGGGCGCGGGCGCCGAGGAGGACGACGAGGTCGACGGCCCAAAAGCCTCGCCGACCTCACGCCGGAACAGTGGGTCCGGTACGGGGTCGGCGAACCCATCGACGTCGACGAGCAGGGCCTCCCGATCTTCGCGGACTACCGGACGCCCGCCCGCCTGAGCGTCCCGCAACCCGCCCGTATCACGGGGCCCGTCGTCGACGACTCGTGGACGGCGATCACCCGGCACTGGGGCCTGCTCCTCGCAGACCTGTCCGAGCTGCACCGCATCGACTTGTTCGACCCGGCCGTGCTCGCGCGGCCGTGGGTCGGGATCCGCGGGCTCATCCTCGACCTGGTCCACGACCCGCGCAGCCGACTGCACCACGCACTCCCCAGGAGGTAACAGGCCATGCGCGCTGGCGAGCTCGAGTTCCTCTTCACCGCCGATACCGGCCAGATCTCCAAGGCGGAGAAGGACGTCAAGGCCGCGGCCCAGCGGATCGAGAAGAATCCCGCGAAGGTCAAGGTCGACGCGGACCCCACGGACGCGCTCGCCGGCATGGACCGGGTCGAGGACGCTGCGAAGAACCTCGTCTCCATGGACGTGATGACCCGCGTCGAGGCTGACATCTCCCAGGCCGAGGCCGAGTCGCAGAAGATCCGCGACGACCTCGAGTACCTCAACTCGGTGAAGGGCGAGCTGCAGGTCGACGCGGACATCGCCCGCGCTGAGAGCAAGCTGCAGCGCGTCGACCGCACCCTGCAGGGCCTGCGCTCGGCCCAGGCGACCATGGAGGTGGACGCCGACACCTCGCCCGCCGAGGCGGCCCTGGACGACGTCGCAGACGCCGCCGAGGGCGCAGGCAAGGACGGCGGCGACCGCAGCGGCAAGGCCCTGGTGACCGGCATCCTCGCCGGGCTCGCCGCGATCCCGATCGCCGGCGCCGTGATCAAGATCGGCCAGTCGATCGGCGAGGCGATCGTCGACGGGGTCAACGACGGGCTGCAGGTCGAGGTCCGCCAGGACCGCCTCGAGGCCTTGACCGGCGTCACCGAGGGCCAGGCAGCGAAGTTCGGCCGCGCCGCCGGCGAGGCCTACGCCGGGACCTTCGGCGAGTCGATCGAGTCCAACATGGACACGGCCCGGATCGCCCTGCAGGGCGGCCTGCTCGACCCGGGGCTGACCGTCCGCCAGTCGCAGCAGGTCATCCAGTCCCTCGCCGGCATCGCGGACGTCCTCGACGAGGACGTCCGCCCCGTCTCGGTGGCCGTGACACAGCTCCTCAAGACCGGCCTCGCCAAGACCGCAGACGAGGCGTTCGACCTGCTCGCGACCGGCGCCCGCGAGGGCGTCAACGCCCAGGAGGACCTGCTCGACACCTTCACCGAGTACCCCTCCCTCTTCCAGCGCCTCGGCCTGACCGGCGCAGAGGCTCTCGGGCTCATCAACCAGGGGCTCGGTGCCGGCGCCCGCAACTCCGACCTCGCCGCGGACGCCCTCAAGGAGTTCCAGATCCGCGCGACCGACGGGTCCAAGGCCAGCGCCGAAGGATTCAAGGCCCTCGGCCTGAACGCCGAGGAGATGACGACCAAGATCGCCGCCGGGGGCGAGGGGGCTCGCGAGGGCCTCGACATCGTGCTCGACAAGCTCCGCGAGATCGAGGACCCAGTCGCCCGCAACGCGGCCGCGATCGCGCTCTTCGGCACCCAGGCCGAGGACCTCGGCGAGGCCCTGTTCGCCATGGACCTCACGACCGCAGTCGACCAGCTCAACGGCGTGACCGGCTCCGCGCAGCGCATGTTCGACACCCTCTCCGACAACGACGCGACCAAGATGGAGTCCGCAAAGCGGAACATCGAGGTCGCAGCCGACGGCATCAAGGGGGCGCTCGCGGCTGCGTTCTCCGAGCCTCTCGGCGACGCCGCGGAGTTCGTCTCGGAGAACCGTGAGGCCGTGGTCGGGTTCCTGCTCGACGTCGCGAACGCCGGCCTGGACACGGGCCGATCTCTGGTCGAGGGCGCGGCTGCCGGGACCGAGGCCTTCGGTGGCTTCGTCGCTGGTCCGATCGCTGACCTGATCGAATCGCTCGCGAGCATCATCGACGCGATGGACGAGTGGCTCCCGGGCGCCCAGGACGGCTCCGGGCTCCGCCAGCTCGCGGAGGACATGCGTGGCTTCGACGAGACCACGTCGAACGTCGCCGACACGATGCGCCGGGACCTGATCGAGAACGGGATCGACCCGGCCCAGCAGAAGCTCAACGAGTTCGGTATCCCGCAGCTCATGCAGGCCGAGCTGCACGACGCCTCGCTGCGCGCGGCGCAGTCCCTGGACGCGGTCGGTTTCGCCGCCGACGGAGCGACGGCTCTCGTGGACGCCTTCTCGGTCGCGCAGGACGGCACGGTCACCACCGGCGCCGCGCTCGAAGGGCAGCTGCAGAACGCGGTCGCCGCGCTCGACGCGGAGGCCGCAGCAGGTGCTCGGGCCGGGGAGACCCAGGAGAGTCTCGCCGGGAAGTACGAGCTCGGCCGCCAGGCCCTCCTCGCCCAGCTCACGCAGATGGGCCTCACCGAGGACCAGGCGTGGGCACTGATCGACACCTACGGCGCCGTGCCAAGCAAGGTCGATACCGCGATCTCGTCGAACGCCAGCGCGGTCACGGTCGAGATCGGCGGCTTGGCCTACGAGGTCCGGCACCTGCCCGACGGGTCGATCCAAGTCGTCGCTGGCGGCAACGCCTGGGACCGCATCGACGGCGTCACCCAACAGGTGCACGCCCTCAACGGCAAAGTCTTCTCGTTCACCATGCAGATGAACCAGCGCGGTGAGCAGCTCAACGCCGTCGGCAACAACGCGCGCGCGATGGCCGACGGCGGGCCGGTCACCGGAGGCATCCCGGGCAAGGACTCGGTCCCGATTCTGGCGATGCCCGAGGAGTTCGTCGTCAAGACCAAGCAGGCTCGCAAGCATGCCGCGCTCCTGCGAGCGATCAACGACGACCGGCTCCCGGGCTACGCCAACGGCGGCAACGTCTCAACCACGGGCGGCACGGCGCCATCTCCTGCGTTCCTTGCCGCTGACCTGGGGCCCACGCGGCTGGCGCGCGCGGACCTGGACTACCTCGCCGAGCGCGTCGGCCTGGTCGTGCTTGCGGGTGCCGCTCAGGTCTCTTCGGGGCTCCTGGGGGCGCGTGACCGATCCGACGCAGGGTCCAGGCAGACGGTGGGGAGGGTGCGCTGATGGGTATCTCTGTGGAGGTCCTGCCCGACGCTGGGGCGCCGCAGGTCGGTGTGACGGTGACGGGTCTGTCTGGCTCGGGTGAGTCGGTCGTGAGCGTGCAGGTGTCGTGGGATGCGGGCCGAACGTGGCACGGGGTCCGCGGCGCCGAGCGTGTCGTGGTCACGGGAGGCGACTTCTTCCGTGACCACGTCCCGCCGCTGAACGTCCCGGCGACGTATCGCCTGGTCGTGCACTCGGGCGCGGTGACGCCGTCCCCGCTCGAGGCGACGGTCACGGTCCCGTCGAGCTGGGCGTGGATCCAGGACCCGCTCAATCCCCGCAGCGCTGTGCGCGTGTCCCCGACACATGGCGAAGACTCGATCCGCCTCCTGTCGGCCTCGGCGTCACGACTCACCCGACGTCAACCCGTCGACCTGGCGACGCCAGAGGGCGCCAGGCTCCCGGTCGCGTCGATCGGGCGCCGTCAAGCCCCGTCGCAGGTGCCGATCGTCCTGCAAGATCTCGCAGCGGCGCAGGGAGCGCTCGTGCGGGCGCTGGACGAGCTCTTCGACTCGGCTGGCCAGGTCGTGATCCGCGGCCTGCCCGTCGAGATCCCGCTCGATCCTGTCGCGCACGTCGCCATCCCAGACCTGGACGAATCTCCTGTCGTGGGCGGCGTCGTCGGGCATCGCGAGTGGGTGCTGACGGTGACGCAGGTGCGTCCGACGTCGATGCGGATCGTGATCCCGTGGTGGACCTACGACCAGGTCCGGGCCCTGTGGTCCCCCCGCACTTACAACGCTGTCAAGGCCACCCGTCCGGGCGACACGTACATCGACTGGTCCCGAGATCCGGAGGTTCCCTGATGCGTGTCGAATCCGAGGAGCTCGACGCGGAGATCGCTGGTACCACGACCGGCGACCGCCTCGAGGTCCACGCCTGGCGGGAGAGCGTGCTTGTCGCGCAGCACCTGGACGTCTCGGCCTGGTCGCTGGGGTGGGACGCGGACCGGCAGGTCCAGGGGCAGGCCACGGTCACGGTCGGCGACCCTGACGGGTCGCTCGCGCCGTGGGGCATGTCGGATCCGCTGGGGCCGGGCGGGTCACGCCTGCAGATCACGTGGGTGTCGGGCCTGTCCGGGACGCGGGTCCCGCTGGGGTGGTGGCGGATCCGTCGCCCGGACCCGCGCGAGACGTGGCTGACGTACAACCTCGGCGACGGGCGCGCGGTGCGGATCGCGGGTGGCGGGTCGGTCACGATCCAGGCCGACGAGGAGACCGCGTCCGCGGTCATGGACCGTCTCGACGCGGAGGTCATCCGTGCTGCGACGTGCGTCGCGGAGGTGCGGCGTCTTATGCAGGACATCTGCCCGGTCGTCGCGCACCCCGACGTCGTCGACGGGCCGGTGCCCGGGTCGCTGGTGTACGGCGACGGTCGCATGGATGCCGTCGACGACCTGCTCTCGGTGATCGGCGCGACCTACCGCATGGGCCCCGACGGTGCGATGGAGCTCGTCCCGACCGCTGGCGTGGGTCCGGTATGGACCCTGGCTGGTGGTGAGGACGGGGTGCTCGTGGGCCTGGCCCGGTCCCTGTCCGACGACGGGGTCTACAACGCCGCGATCAGCACTGGTGAGACGCCGGACGGGCGCCCGCTGGTGGGGCGCGCGTACATCCTTAGCGGCCCGCTGCGGTGGGGTGGGCCGTTCGGCAAGGTCCCGATCTTTCACCGGTCGATCGCGACCACGCAGGCCGGGGTCGACGCCGACGCCGAGACGCTCCTTGCGAACAGGGTCGCCTCCGGCGAGGTCGACCTGACCGTGACCTGCCTGACCCACCCCGGGCTGCAGATCCAGGACCGCGTGACCGTCATCGCCGCCACCACCGCGGGCGAGCTGCCGCTGGAAGGGAGGGTCGTAGGAATGCGCATGACCTCTGCGACGTCCGACTCCGGCACGACACCCTCGAAGAAAATGACCCTGACCGTGCGCGTGAGCGCGCAGGCGCTGGAGGCTGTCGCAGCCCGGGTTCGCCGTGGGTGACCAGTCCGTCGTGAGGCTGCGCGCGGGCGTCGTCGTGCCCGCCGGAGCGGGGTTCGCGGTCAACGTCGACGGCGCCGCCCCGCCCGTATCGTGGCCCGCCGGGTACATCCCCACCGCGGGCGACGCGGTACGCGTCCTGATGGTCGACGGGTCCGCCGTCGTCATGGGCCCGGTCATCACCACAGGGCTGCGACCGCTGACCGGGACCGTGCAGGGCGCCGCTACCGCCGGGATCGTGCCGGTCACCACCGACGCCGGGGTCCTGCAGTGCCGCTACGTCGGCACCGCACCAACCATCGGCGCCCTGGTCCGCCTGGACTGGCAGTCCACCTCGCCGTGGATCTGGCCCTCTGCTGCGGCGACCGTCCCGGCACCGACCCCCGACCCCGGGGGCGGCACACCCCCACCCCCGCCGACCACGACGTCGGGCACGCTCACGATCACCGCCACGGACTCCGGGGCCTGGCAGGTCGGGGGCACCTGGGCGTGGGCCGGGAACGACGTCATCCAGTACCGGTACGGATCCGCGCGCGAGAACCGCGGCGCATGGTTCTACGGTAACGGCGCCGCCCAGCTCGCCGGCGCCACGATCACCGGCGCCCGCATCCGCCTCGGTGCACGCCTGCGTATCGGGTCCTACAACGCGGCCCAGGCCCTGCACCTGTACCGCCATACCAACGCCGCCCGCCCCGCCGGGGACGTCGCCCGAGTCGCGGGGCCGCACGACATCACCCTGACCCCGAACGCCGGCCCCCAGTGGGTGACCATCCCCACTGCCTGGGGCCAAGACCTCATCAACGGGGGCGGCATCGCCGTCGCTGGATCCCCCTACGTCGGCATCACCGGTGTCGACGCCGACCCTGCCTCCGGGCAGCTACAGCTCGACTGGAGGCGCTGACCAATGGCGACCACACCCACCGGCCTGACCGTTCCGGCCGGCACCGACGTCTTCGACCCTGACGGCGACATGCGCACCCTCGCGAGCTCCCTCGACGGGCGCGTCATCGTCCCGGTCGCGAATGCTGCCGACCGCGACGCGCTCGCCGCGCTCGTAGCCCCGACGCCGACGGAGCCCCTGACCGTGCGCCGCACGGACACGGGCGTCACCGAGACCAACACGGGCGGGTCGACCTGGACCCGTGTGGCCGGCCCACTGACGGACCTCGTGGTCAATATCGCCCTGTGGACCTCGACCCTGCGCATCCGCCAGGAGGTCACCGCCACCGGGTGGCGCATGACCATGCGTGGCCGCCTGACCCGCACCTCAGGAGCATTCAGCCTGGGAGGTGGGTGGGTCGGCATCGGAACGATCGCCATTCCCGCCGACATGCGCGCCAACGTGGGCGAGAGCGACCTGATCCTCACAGCCCAGGCCCTGCCCGACGGCACGAACCTCGCCGCGCCCATCACGATGCTGTTCGACACCTCGACCGGGGCCATCTCGCTGCGCTCCCCGATCGCCACCCAGTCCTGGGTCGCGAACGGCACCCTGCGCCTGGACCAGCCCGCCGTCTGGTACCGGGACCTGTGATGAGCGACGCCGTCGTGATCCAGCTCATCACCACCCTGGGGGCGTGTGCGGCCGTCATCCTGGGCAAGGTCAAGCTTGACCGGATCGGGCGCGACGCACGCGAGGCGCGCGAGCAGACCGCGAACGAGCACGCGGACGCCGAGTACCCCAACCTGCGCGACGAACTCACTGCCATGCGCGGAGACCTTTCCGCGGGCCTCGACCGCCTCGAGGCCGGGCAGAAGCGCCACGACTCCGAGATCCGCGGGATCCGCAAGACGCAGAGCCAGCAGACCGACGCCCTCGCCCGCCTCGACGTCCGCGTCGAGGGACGCGATGCCGAGCAGCGCCGTGAGCACGCCGCCCTGACCAAGCGCCTCGACGAGCACCTCACGACTGCCGACTGACCACACCATCCACGGGCCCCGACACGCACCGCGTCGGGGCCTTCGTCATGCCAGGAGGCACCAGATGGCTACCTACCCGAACGGCGAGATCCCCGACAAGGCGCTCACTCGAACCTCGACTGGGCACCTGCTTCGAGCTGACGCCGCGGCGGCGTTCGAGGCTCTCGCCGCGGCGTTCGCCCGGGAGTTCGGCAAGCCGCTGAAGGTCACCGACGCGTACCGACCCAAGTGGGGCACGAACGGTCAGGTCGAGATCTTCGAGGACCGCTACCCGCACCCGACCTACCAGGGCGTCAACGACCAACGCGGCCCGTGGAAGGGCAAGCGATGGTGGCGGCGCAAGAACACCGCAGCCGCCGCCGTGCCCGGCACCTCCAACCACGGGTGGGGCCTGGCCCTCGACCTCGG
>NZ_JBHXCQ010000014.1:67646-155978 GCF_042726295.1 Oerskovia sp. NPDC060338 | reverse complement strand
TTTCTTGCCCCGCCTCCCACTCACATAAACCCCTTCGCATGCGCCGGCCGCGTCAGAGGTGTATACCCGCCCGCGGTGCCCCGGCCCCCCCCCCCGGCCCCCGCACGGGGCGGGCCGGCAGCCGGACGTCAGCCCTTCACGGAGCCGGACATGAGCCCGCCCATGAAGTACTTGCCGAGCAGGATGTAGACGATGAGCGTCGGGAGCGAGGCGAACAGGGCCCCCGCCATCGAGACGCCGTAGTTCTGCAGCAGGGCGCCGTTCGCGAGGTTGTTGAGCGCGAGCGTGACCGGGCCGTTCTGGCTCGAGGAGAAGAACACCGCGAAGAGGAAGTCGTTCCACGCCGAGGTGAACTGCCAGATGAGCACGACCACGAAGCTCGGGATCGAGATCGGCAGGACGATCGACCAGTACGTGCGGAGCATGCCCGCGCCGTCGACGCGCGCGGCCTCGATGAGCTCGTTCGGCACGGTCTGGTAGTAGTTGCGGAAGATCAGGGTCGTGATCGGCAGGCCGTAGATCACGTGCAGCAGGATCAGCGTCGGGATGCCGCTCGGCAGGTTGAGGTCCTGGACCAGCTGGTTGAGCGGGATGATCACCGCCTGGTACGGGATGAACATGCCGAACAGGATGAGCGTGAAGACGAGGTTCGCCCCGCGGAAGGTCCAGCGCGAGAGCACGAACCCGTTGAGCGACCCGAGGAACGCCGCGATGATCGCCGAGGGGATCACCATCTGCAGCGTGCGCAGGATCGCCGGCGACAGCGCGGTCCAGGCCGCCTGCCAGTTCTCCGTGGTCCACACCTGGGGCAGGTTCCACGCGCGGCTCGGGGCCGCGTCACCGGCCCCCTTGAAGCTCGTCACGAACAGGACGTAGACGGGCACGAGGACGATCAGCACGAACAGGATGAGGATCGCGTAGCGCAGCGTGCGCCCCAGGGAGAAGCGCTGGACGGGCTTCTTCTGCCGGCGCGAGCCTGCCGCACCGGAGCCCGATCCCGAGCCGGGGGTCTGCGCCTCGACGGGCGTGGCGACGGCGGTCATCGGATCTTCTCCTTGCGGTTCAGGGAGATCAGGTAGGGCACGATCACGAAGGCCACGATGACCAGCAGGATCGCGCCGACGGCCGCAGCGTTCGCGTAGTCGAAGCTGGACTTGAAGACGTACATGTCGACGGCCGGAACCTTGGTCTGGTAGTTCGAGGGCTTGGAGATCGACATGATGAGGTCGAACGCCTTGAGGGACATGTGGCCCACGATGATGAGGGCCGAGAGGGCGATCGGCGTGAGCTGCGGGAACAGCACGTGGCGGTAGAGCTTCCACTCGTTGGCGCCGTCCATGCGGGCCGCCTCGCGCAGCTCGTCCGGGATCCCGCGGAAGCCCGCGAGGAACAGTGCCATGACATAGCCGGAGAGCTGCCAGATCGCGGGGATCGCGATGGCGGCGATACCGAACGTGACGTTGTTCCACCAGTTGTTCTGGAGGGCGTCCAGACCGATCATCTGGAACAGCCGGTTGAGGCCGCTCGCGTTCTCCCCCTGGTTGGAGTTGAGGAGCCAGCGCCACACGACGCCCGAGGCGACGAACGAGACCGCCATGGGGAACAGGTAGACGGCGCGGAAGAACCCCTCGCCCTTGATGGGCTTGTCGAGGAGCCAGGCCCAGACGAAGCCGACGACCATGGTGCCGACCAGGAAGACCACGGTGTAGATCAGGAGGTTCATCAGCGAGTGCTGGAACTCCGGGCTCGCGAGCAGGTCGAGGTAGTTCTGGAAGCCGACCCGCGAGACGGGGGCCTGCCCCGTGGACTGCGCGGCCTTGTGCATGTCCGTGGTCGAGGTGGAGAAGTTGATCCCGATGAGGCCGTAGACGAAGACCCCCACCAAGATCAGTGACGGGGCGACGAGGAGCAGTGGCGGGCCCCATCGTCGAGCGGACTGGATCACCGGTGATCCTCCCAAGGTGTGGGCACCTCCCGACGGCTCTCACGGCGCACAGAGGTGCGACGGGGCCCTGCCGGTGACGGTGCGTAGGAAACGAGCTGCGGGTACGGCGGGGTGGGGCGGGCCGTCCGGGGCCCGTCGCGGAGCTGCGCGAGCAGCTCCGCGACGGACGACCCCGGTCGACCGGTCAGGCGTCCTTACTCGGCGGCAGCGGCGGCCAGGTCGGCCTGGTACTGCGCGAGGTCGGAAGCACCCGAGGTGAACTTGCTCGTCGCGTCCGAGATGCCGTTCAGAACGGCGATCGAGGCAGCCGCACCGTGAGCGAGCGAGGGGACGATCGTGTCCTCCGCGAAGGACGTGATGGCGGTCTGCTGGTACTCCGAGAAGTCAGCAGGGTTCGCGTCGGTACGGGCCGGGATGGAGCCCTTGGCCTTGTTGAACGCCGTCTGGCCCTCGAGGCTGGACACGGTCTCGATCCAGGCCTTGGCGCCGTCGGGGTTCTTCGCACCCACGGGGAGCGTGAACGAGTCGGCGAGGAAGCCGAACATGCCGTCCGTCCCGGGGACCGGGAAGTACGTGAAGTCGGCACCGGCGGTCTTGCCGGCCTCTTCGAACGCGGCCACGGCCCAGTCGCCCATGACGTTGAACGCTGCCTGGCCGTCCATGACGAGCTGCGTCGCCTCGGGCCAGTCCAGACCGTCACGGTCGGTGTTGGTGTAGCTCATGAGCTTCTGGAAGTCCTCGAGAGCTGCCGTGACCTCGGGGCTCTCCCAGTCGGTCGAACCGTCCCACAGGCCGTTGTAGGCCTCGGCGCCCAGGTCGGCCATGAGAACCGTCTCGAGCAGGTTGACCTGGGTCCAGGTCGTGGCGACCGAGAGCGGGGTCTTGCCCGTGGCCTTGACGGCGTCGAGGGCGACGAACCAGTCGTCCATGGACTCGTACGTGGCGGCCGGGTCGAGGCCGGCCTCGGTCAGCACGGCCGGGTTGGCCCAGACCATGTTGGAGCGGTGGATGTTGGAGGGCATCGAGTAGATCTTGCCGTCCACCGTGAGGAGGTCGATCAGGTCCTCGGGGAAGACGTCCTTGACGCCGTACTGGTCGTACAGGTCCGAGATGTCCTCGAGCTGCGCGGCGTCGATGTAGTCCGTGAGCTCCTTGCCGGCGTGGGCCTGGAACGTGTCCGGCGGGTCGTTGGCCTGGAGCCGGGTCTGGAGGAGGTCCTTCGCGGCCGAGCCGGCGCCACCGGCGACCGCGCCGTTCTCGAAGGTGAAGTCGGGGTGCTGCTCGTCGAAGACCGTGACGAGGGCGTCGAGCCCTGCCTTCTCCGAACCGGCTGCCCACCAGGTGAAGACCTCGACGTTGCCGCCCGAGGCGGCGTCGGTGCCACCCCCGGTCGAGTCGTTGCCGGAGTCTCCGCTGCAAGCTGCGAGGGCCAGGAGGGCAGCGGTGCCCACCAGTGCCCCAGCGACACGCAATCCGTTACGCATGGGATCCTACTTTCGTGTTGACAGCGCTGTCAGGAACAGGACGAACGTACGGCGGCCCGACGCCACTTGTCAAAGAACTGCGCCGAATCGTTACCTGGGGGAGACCTCAGGGCGGCCCGAAGAGGACGACGGCGACAAAGCGGCCTCCCCCACGAACCCCGACATCCCGCGGTTCCTCACGGCCGGAGGGGCGCCGGGCAGGCTCCGCGGATCACCCGGTGGCACCCTGACTCCCGACGGCACGGGTCACGCTGGGCGAATCCACGTTGCGCTGGGCGGGACCCAGTCCCGCTCAGCCGACACCGCCGCGCACGACCTCCACCGGGCACCTGGGCGTGCGTGCGCCGCGGACGCGGGGTCCTGCGGGCACGAGAGCTGGCAGCGGTGCCGCGGGGAGCGCCCCAGCACCGCGCGGACGTCCTGCAGGAGCACGGATCGCCCGGCGCCCCGAAGATCGAGACGTCATCGCCGACGGGCGCGCGTCAGCCGACCGCCGGCACGTCCTCCAGGGGCGTCGCCAGGGCGATCTCGCCCGACCCGCGCGGGATCAGGACGGTGGGCACGACGCGCAGGTGCGCGGGCTCCCCTGGGGACTCGATGCGCGCCACGGCGAGCCGTGCGGCCTCCTGGCCCATCGCGGAGACCTCGTAGCCGACGACGCTGACCTCGAGGATGTCGGCGAGCTCGAAGTCGTCGAACCCGACGAGCGCGACGTCTCGCCGTGCGCCGCGCGCCGCGGGGTGCAGCGCCCGGAGCGCCCCCTGGGTGATCTTGTTGTTCGCCGTCAGGATCGCGGTGGGCGGCTCGTCGAGCGCGAGAAGCTCCTCGACCGCGAGGCGGGCCGTCTCGGCGTCGTGCAGCCCGTCGCGCACGTAGCGTTCGGGATCCTCGATGCCCGCGTCCCGCAGGGCGTTGACGAAACCCTCCCGACGTTCCCGGAACGTCCAGAGCCGCGGCAAGTCCCCCGCGAGCGCGATCCTGCGGTGCCCCTGGTCGACGAGGTGGCGGGCGGCGGCCGCGGCCCCGGCCCGGTTGTCGAGCACCACGGTGTCCGCGTCGATCCCGCCCGGCGGGCGGTCGAGGAAGACGATCGGCACGCCGTCGGCGAGCTCGGAACGCAGGTACGAGTGGTCGTCCGCAGTCGGGGCGATGAAGAGCGCGGCGACCCGCCGCTCGATGAGCGCGTCGATCAGCTCGCGCTCACGATCCGCGTCCTCGTCGGAGCTCGCGGTGATGAGCTGGAGCCCGTGCTTGCGCAGCTCGCGCTCGATCCCGCTCGCGAGGTCCGAGTAGAACGGGTTGGCGATGTCACCGGTGACGAAGCCGACGAGCCGGGAGACGCCTCCGCGCGCGAGGTCCGCCGCCACGGCGTTGCGACGGAAGCCGAGCGCGTCGGCCGCCGCCCGGACCTTGAGCCGGGTGGGCTCGGAGACGCTCGGTTCGTTGTTGAGCACGCGAGAAGCGGTCTTGAGACTCACTCCAGCGGACTCGGCCACCGCCGCGAGGGTCGGGCGACCTCCACCGCGTGCAGCTCGGCCGTCCTTGGCCACCACATCCACCCCCGCACGATCGACTGGCGGGATTCTTCCACACCCCAGCGCGTCCCGGCCCGGAGCGCCACCTGACCGACTCGTCGCAACGAGGGGCTGGTCAGGACGACCCCGGTGTGTATAGGGTGAGTATACCCGACCATGACAGCGCTGTCAAGTCGAGACGAGCACACAGACAGGACAGCGGACCAGCCCGCCGCCCAACCCGCGGCGACAGACCCGACGCCCGCCCGACCCTCGCCCCACCTGCCCCACCCCGAACCTGCCCGACGGCGCCGCGCACCCCACGCGCGACGCCGCTCCCGGGCGCGCCCCGGGGTGTGCGGCACCCCCGAGAGGACACGTCCCTTGCCCGTCCCAGCCTCCCCCTCCCGCACCCGCGGCCGTCTGCCCGCGCTGGTCGCGGCGGCGGCCCTCGTCACAGGCCTCGGCCTCACGGCCCCGAGCACCGCCACGGCCCAGCCCTCCGCCGGCGCCGATCTCGTGCACCTCGACCCCTTCGCTGCCGTCGACCCCTGGATCGGTACCGCCGAGGACTTCTCCCAGAACAAGGGGAACGCGGCGTACGGCAACACCTGGCCGGGCGCGACGGTGCCCTTCGGCATGGTCCAGTCGAGCCCCACGACCTTCCGCACCCGCGACGGCGACATGCGGGGCGGCTACGAGTACAGCGCCGACAAGATCCGGGGGTTCGGCATGAACCGGCTGTCCGGGACGGGTTGCGTCAACCGCAACGGCGCGTTCGACTTTCCCGTCCTGCCCTACGCGGGCCCCCTCACCTCCCAGGGCGCTCTCCCGTCCTCCCCCGGCACCGACGTCAAGCCCTACTACCTCGCGTTCGACCACGCGGACGAGGTCGGCGAACCCGGGTACTACTCGGTCGACCTCGCGAACGGCGTGTCCACCGAGCTCACCGCGACGACCCGTACCGCGATCAGCCGCTTCGACTTCCCCGCGGACGCCGACTCGTCGACCCTGATCTTCAACACCACGGGGTCGAACAACAGCGTCTTCGGCAGCGGGGTGACCATCGAGGGCAGCACGATCTCCGGCTGGGTCGAGACCGCACCGGTCTGCGAGGGCGGCGGGCGCTACAAGGCCTACTACTCGGCGACGTTCGACCAGCCGATCGTCTCGTCCGGCACCTGGACCGGCGGGGACGTCACGGTCGGCTCGACCAGCGCGTCCGCACAGAAGCGGCACGGCGCGGGCGTCTTCGTGACCTTCCCCGACGGGGCCGAGGTCACGGTCAAGGCAGGCCTGTCCTACGTAAGCATCGAGAACGCCGCGGAGAACGCCACCACGGAGGCGGCCCACGTGACGTTCGACGAGGCGCGCGCATCGGCGGAGACCACCTGGCGCGACGCCCTGAGCACGATCGACGTCGCGGGGGGCACCGAGGCCGAGCAGGTGACCCTCTACACGGCGCTCTACCACTCGCTGCTGCACCCGAACACCTACGACGACGTCAACGGCGAGTACTTCGGCTACGACGGCACGGTCCGCCAGGTGGACCCCGGGCGTCACCACTACGCGACGTACTCCGGCTGGGACATGTACCGCGGCCAGGCACAGCTCGTCGCGATGCTCTTCCCCGACGTCGCCTCCGACATCAACCAGTCGATCGTCGACCTGGTGGACCAGTCGGGCTACTGGCCCAACTGGCCGCACCTCGGCGTGGCGCAGCAGAAGATGAGCGGAGACTCCCTGCCGACCGTCCTCTCGGTCATCGACGCGTTCGGCAGCACCGACTACGACCGCGAGGCGGCGCTCACGCACCTCGTCTCCTCGCAGGTCCTGCCTCTCGACCCCGCACGGAACAAGCGCGACAACGGGTACCAGTTCGCGGGCCTCGGGTTCGTCGAGAACGCGAAGAACGCCGTCTCGACCTCGACGACGCTCGAGTACGCGACCAACGACTTCTCGATCGCCCAGCTCGCCCAGCGCCTGGGCGACGACGCGGCGTACGACCGGTTCATGCAGCGCGCCCAGAACTGGCAGAACGTGTTCGACCCGGTCACCCGCGAGATCCGTCCCCGCGGTCGCAACGGCTTCGACCGCGGGTTCAACCTCGGCGAGCGGGGCAACCAGTTCGACCAGGCCACCGGCTACCAGTACGGCTGGGCCGTCCCGCAGAACATGAGCACGCTCATCGCCAAGCGTGGCGGGGTCGAGAAGGTCACGGCCGATCTCGACAAGCACCTCACGCGGCTCGACGCAGGCGTCTACAACACCCCGTACGCCTACATGAGCAACCAGCCCAGCACCTCGACGCCCTCGGTCTACCACTGGCTCCAGCAGCCCGCGAAGACGACGGACGCCCTGGACCGCGCTCGGGCCGAGCTCTTCACGACCGCTCCCACGGGCGTTCCCGGCAACGACGACCTGGGCTCGCTCTCGTCCTGGTTCGTCTGGTCCAACCTCGGCCTCTACCCGGCGATCTTCGGTCGCGCCGAGCTGCTCGTGTCGTCGCCCACGTTCGACCAGGTCACCATCACGAGCCGGGTCTCCGACGGTGCGCCCCGGGTCATCTCCGTCACGGCGCCCGGCGCGTCGAGCGGTTCGCGCTACGTGGACTCCCTCCGGGTCGACGGCGCCACGTCCTCGGCGTCGTGGCTCCCGGAGTCCTTCACCCGGCAGGGCGGCACGCTCGACCTGACCATGCGCTCGACCCCGGGCACCTGGGGCACCGGGGAGGCCGACGTCCCGCCGTCGTTCACCGACGGGAGCGACGTCTTCAACAACATCGGCACGACGACGGACGGCAAGGGAGCGACGGGGTCGATCGACGCGTCCGACAACACCCTGTCCCGCGCCGACCTCGCCTCCGCCGGCGCGACTCCCGGCGCTCGCCTCCCCCTGGGCACGACGGGAGTCACCTACACGTGGCCGGATGCCGCGCCCGGAGCGCCCGACAACTGGATCCCCCACGGCCAGAGCGTCCCGATGGGCGTCCGTGTCGAGAAGATCTCGTTCCTCGGCCTGGCCACCAACGGGCCGGCCAAGGGCACGGCGACGGTCGTCTACACCGACGGCACCCGGCAGGACGTCCAGGTCGAGCTGACGGACTGGACCCCGGGGACCTCCTACCAGTTCGGCAACGTCCCGGTCGTGACCACGACGGGTCGCAACAAGGCCAACGGCACCAAGGACACGACCCAGGCCAAGGTCTTCGGCACCGTGCCGGTGTCGGTCGACCCGGCCCGCACGATCGAGTCGGTGATCCTGCCGCAGGGGACCGACAAGGGCGTGATGCACCTGTTCGCGGTCGGCACCTCCGAGCCGATCGTCGACCGGGGGGTCGAGGTCGCCTCGAGCGCCAGGTCGCAGTGCACGGGCCGGACCGGGGCCGTCGTGGTCCGCGTGGTCAACGACGACTCGGTCCCCCTCGACGTCGTCGTGGCGACGCCGTGGGGCACCAAGACCTTCTCGCAGGTCGCTCCCGGAAAGTCTGCCGCGCAGACCTTCTCGACCCGGTCCGCCGACGTCGAGGCCGGGAGCGCCACCGTGACCGCGCGTCCGAGCGACGCGCAGGACGTGCGCCAGACCGTCGCCGACGTCGGGTACGCGGCGGTGACCTGCGGACAGTGAGCACGACCCCTGGGGGCGGGAACACCCTCCCGCCCCCAGGACCTCCGCCCCTCGGATGCGTCGACGACGACGCAGGAAGCAGCCGACCATGCACCGCACGCCCCTCCTCCCCCGGGCGGACCGCGCTCCCGGGCCACGGCCCTCGCGCCGGCCCGGTCGACGCGCGCTCCGGACCGCCGTCGTCGCCCTGACCTCGGGCTCTCTCCTCCTCGCGGGCCTCACGACCACGGCATCCGCGACCGGGGTGCCGGCGACCATCGACCAGAGCGCAGCGTCCGCCGCGACCACCCCGGCCTACGGCGCCCCCGACGAGACGGCCGCCAAGTACTACGAGGCGCTGCTCCGCCACACCCGGTGGGTCGAGTCGGTCTACGACCCTGCCGCTGGCGTCTACCAGCTCAAGGACATGAACTTCGCCGTCGTGCTCGGCAACGCCGTGCTCGTGACCCAGGGAGAGTACGACGCCGAGCTCGCCGGCATCTCGCGCGCGGACCTCAAGGCGCACACGCTCTCGACGATCACGCACTACGCGGCGTCGAACCGCCTCGTGAACCCCCAGGGCACCTGGGGGCGCAAGCTGTTCTGGGAGTCGACCTTCCAGTCGTACTTCCTCGCCGCGGGCCGCCTCCTGTGGGACGACCTCGACGCGACGACGCGCGCGAACCTCACGAAGATCGCGACCGAGCAGTCGCGCTACACGGCCGACCTGGACTTCGCCCAGGACCCGCTGTCGGGCAGCTGGAACGCCCACTGGCCCACGGGCGGGTACAAGGGCGACACCGCGCAGGAGGAGGTCGGCGTCTACACGCAGGCCCTCGCTCCAGGCCTCGCCTGGGCGCCCGACGACCCCGACGCCGAACGCTGGGCCGACCAGCTCGCGACCTGGGGGCGCAACGCCGCGGGCCAGCCGACGGCCGACAGGAACAACCCCGCGGTCGTGGCGGGCGCTCCCGTCTCGGACAACACGATGCAGAACGTCTACGACACCTACATCGTGGAGAACCACGGGTCGTTCGGCCCGCACTACCAGTCGGACGTGTGGCGCTCGGGGGCGCGCAACGCGATCCACTTCCTCCTGGCCGGCGAGCCCGTCCCGGAGATCCTGCTCGCGCAACCCAACTCCGCGGAGCTGTGGCGGTCCATCCAGCTCGTCATGTCGGAGCAGGGCGAGCCGTTCATGCCCATGGTCAACGACCGCGAGTTCCTCTACGGCCGTGACGTCCTGCCCGTGGCGTTCCTCGGCCAGGTCCTGCGCGACCCCGACGCGGCCCGCGCCGAGGCGAGCCTCGCGGACGCCCTCGCGGACTACCAGATGTACGCACCGGTCTACCGCCTGACGAAGTTCTCGGGCGAGGCCAAGTACGAGCCCGAGGCGCGCGCCGAGATCGCGATCTCCTACCTCCTGCACGTCGCGAGCGCCGAGTCACCCGAGGGTCCGGTCACCCCGACCCCCTCCGACGAGCTCTTCGAGCGTCTCGCGGGAGTCCGTGACTTCGGCGCGGGACCGGGACTCGTCGTCCAGCAGTCGGCGAACGCCTGGGCCGGCGCGGTCAGCCGTCAGGGCTTCGTCAAGTTCCCCTGGGTCCCCGAGCAGGACTCGTGGCTCTTCCACCTCTCCGGCAGCTCCCCCTTCCTCTACCCGAGCGCCTCGGCTCAGGTGAGCGCCCGGTCGGTCGACGTCTCGACCGCCGCGAGGGACGGGTTCGACGGGACCGCCTCGGTCTTCCGGATCGGCGACGGGTACGCGGGCCAGGTGACGCTCCCGACCGGGTCGGCGGTCTACGCCTCGACGGGCGCAGGCCCCACCGACGGGACCGTGACCGTCCGCAACCTCGACATGGGCGGGTACGACGGGCTCGACGGGTCGCGCACCTACACGACGTCCGACGGAGAGGTCACCGCGGCCAACCCCGTCGTCCCGGCCGTCGACCCGGCCGACGCCAACGCCGCACGCGTCGACGACCTGGCGCTGAGTCAGGTCCAGGCCCGCTACGTGCGGATGAAGGGCATCCGCGGCAACGCGACGTACGGCTACTCGATGTACGCGTTCCACGCCTACGGCCCGGACGGGACGGTCGACCTGGCCGCGAGGAAGCCCGCGACCGCGTCGAGCCAGGACACCGAGGGCGGCCGCACGGCCGTACGCGTCACGGACGGCAGCCCCACGACCCGGTGGGCGGTCTCCAAGGCCGACCGCACGCGCCCCGACTCGTGGGTCCAGGTGGACCTGGGCGCGGAGACGACGCTGGCCTCGGTGCGCCTGGCGTGGGAGGTCTCGGCCGGCGCCGAGTACACCGTGGAGACCTCGCTCGACGGCACGACCTGGACCGTCGCGTCCCGCTACGGGAAGTCGGCCCAGGACGCGAACGTCGCGCGCCTCGACACCGTGGACCTCACGGCGGCGGACGGCTCCTCCTCCGCCCCCGCCCGGTTCGTCCGCATGCAGGGCGTCCGCGGCAACGCCGACTACGGGTACTCGCTCTACCACCTGCGCGCGTTCGGTCCGCTGGGGGCGACGAACCTCGCGGCGGGCAGGCCCGCGACCGCGTCGAGCGCCGACGACGGCAAGCCCGCGACCGCGGTCACGGACGGCAAGGCCGACACCCGCTGGGCCGTCTCGCGCACCGACCGCACCCGGCCCGACTCCTGGGTGCAGGTCGACCTCGGCACCGTCCAGGACGTGTCCCGGGTCGAGCTGGGCTGGGAGGCGTCGGCCGGTGACGTGTACGTGATCCAGACCTCGACCGACGGCACGACCTGGCACGACGCCGGGCGGCACGAGGAGAAGGGCGACGAGGTCCTGCGCTCGCAGGGCGGCTGGATCAACATCGAGGGCAAGGGCGGGTTCGTGGTCCGCGGCACGGACGCCCCGTTGACCGTCTCCCGCTCGGGCGACACCAAGCACGTCGTGCGCCTGGCCGACGGTGCCACGGGCCCCCGGCTCGTCGAGGCCGTGGTCGGCGACGCGGCGGCGACCGCTCAGCAGGCCGCGCGCGCCGTCCCGACGAGCAGCTCGCCCGGGACGCTCGTGAGCGCTCTGGACGGCTACCTGTCGGTCTTCAACCTCACCGGCGCGCCGGTCACCACGACGGTCACGGTGGCCCACGACGGCCCGACCGCGGCCCTGTACCCGGGCACGCAGCGCGTGACGGCTGCCGGTTCCCAGGTCGAGGTGAGCGTCCCGGCCGGCAGCGCGGTCGTCCTGGCACCCCGCGCGACGCTCGACGTCTCGCAGGTCAGCGGGTCGTTCGACGCCGACGTCACCGACGCGCGCACCGTGGTCCTCACGTCGGCCGTACCCGTCTCGCTCGTCCTCCGCAACGTCGAGACGGGCGACACCCGCGAGGTCGCGGTCCCGGGCAAGGCGTCGCCCACGACGCTCCGCTTCCGGGGAGCGACCCCGTTCCCCGTCGCGGACCACGCCCTGAGCACCCTCACGTTCCCGGCGTCGGTGCTCCCGTCGGGCATGACGTCACCGTCGTTCGCGGTCGACGGCGACGCGTCGACCGCCTGGTCGCCGGGTTCCGCCGAGGGGCGCATGGTCACCGACCTCGGTGCCCCGCAGGAGGTCGGGCGGGTCGTCACGCGCTGGGACGGGGACGCCCCTGCGGCCACGGTCTCGGTCAGCGACGACGGTCTGACGTTCACGGACGTCGGCCGGATCGAGGGTGGATCCGCCCGCGGCTCGCTCGAGATCGGAGCGACCACGCGCTACGTCGCCCTGACCGTCGACGGTTGGGCCGCGGGCGGGCCGGGGCTCTCGAGCCTCCAGGCCCTCGCCCCGGGGGCCGCCGACCCGGAGCTCGCGACCGACCTGTCGATCGGCACGACGGCCACCACGAGGTGTACGGCCGGGGTCCAGTACCTGTCGGTCCGCGTCGTGAACGGCGAGCCGGTCCCGCTCGACGTGGTCGTACGGACGCCCGCGGGCACCAAGACGTTCGTCGGGGTCGCACCGGGACGGTCCGCGTCCCAGACCTTCCGGGTACGCGACGCTGCCGACGCCACCGGGGTCGTCGAGACCACCGCCTCAGGGGCCGACGGCGGCAGCACCGTCGTCGAGTCCCCCTTCCAGCCGGCCACCTGCGGGTAGCCCATCGCCGCCGCCGCGTCGCCCGTCCCCCCGGGCGGCGCGGCGGCCCCACCCCGAGGAGAAGCCCATGTCGCGCTACGCCTACGTCCCCGACCCGGAGAACGACGCGGTCCAGTCCGTCATCGACGAGCTCACGAGCCCGTTGACCCGCGCAGTGCTCCGGCAGCTCACCGTCCACGGCGGGCTCATGAGCGGTCAGCTGGCCCTTGCGACGGGGGCCCACCAGCAGTCGGTCCTGCACGTCCTGGGCCGGCTCGAACGGCACGGCCTGGTCCGCGCGGACCAGCCGCGAGAGTCCCGCCAGGGACGACGCGTGCGGTACTCCGCGGACGTCGAGAAGGTCGACCGGATGCTCGCCACGCTCCGCAGGTACCTGCTGGCACCGGGGCCGGCGGCCTCGGCGCACGGGCCGGTCCAGGTGTCGACCTCGGCCTGAGCGTCGGCGACGCGCGTCCGGGTGGGACGGCCTCCCGGGTGGGCTCCGCCGTCGGGCCTGAACGGATTCGTCGCCGCGCTCTTCCCTCGGCTAATCTTCGATCGCCCTGCCGGTCCAGGACGCCGCCGGAGGGTTGCTCGCAGGCGGCCAGAGCAGCAGGAGGCCTGATGGGTCGAACCGCCTCCGGGTGGTACCCGGATCCTTCGGCCGCCGGCACCGAGCGGTGGTTCGACGGCGACCGCTGGTCCCAGCACACGCGCCCCACCGTTCTGCCCGCGAGCACGCAGCGCCTGCCCCTCGGGGTCGGCGCGGCGCTCCCCCGCGAGGACCAGCCCGTGACCCCGTTCGGCGAGGTCAGGCCGTCGGTCGAGGAGCAGCCCGCCGCGTTCGCACCGCTCTCCTCGGTCCGCGCGCTGCCCCCTGTGCCCCCTCCCCCGGCAGGGCCCGTGACGTCGGCGCACTCCCCGGACCCGCGCAAGTCCAGCCCGACGGCGCAGCGCACCCGGGCGCGTCGGCCCGCCCCCCAGCGGGGCCTCCTCTCACGGCCCGCGCTCTGGGTCGGGGCCGCCGTGCTGGTCGTCGCGATCACCGGCAGCGCCGCTGCCCTCTCGGGGCAGGGCGACGATCCGCCACCGTCGGCCGTGGTCGCCAGGCCCTCGACCGCCCCGGTCCCGGTCGAGGACCCGCCCGAGGACAGCACCCCGGACTACATCGAGGTCGCGAACTCGGCCGTCCTCGAGCTCGAGTCCCTCGACATCGCGACCGTGACGGCGGCCGCGCCGTCGCAGAGCGCCCTCGCGACGGTCGCGCTCCTCGTGGTCGGCGAGCCGAACCCTGTCACGGGGTACTCGTCCGACGCGTTCGGCAAGCGCTTCGCGGACACCGACGGCAACGGGTGCGACACACGCAACGACGCGCTCGGGCGTGCCCTGTCCGGCGTGTCCTTCAAGCCCGGGACACGAGACTGCGTGGTCCTGACGGGGCTCCTCACCGACCCGTACAGCGGCAAGGACGTCGCGTTCGAGCGTGGCCCGATGTCGTCGGGCGCCGTCCAGGTGGACCATGTCGTGCCGCTGACCGACGCCTGGCGCCACGGCGCGCAGTCCTGGGACGCGTCGCGCCGCGAGGCGCTCGCCAACGACCCGCTCAACCTCCTCGTGGTGGACGGCACCCTCAACCAGCAGAAGGGCGACGGCAGCGCCTCGGCCTGGCTGCCGCCCGACGAGTCGTTCCGCTGCGCGTACGTCGCCCGCCAGGTCGCGGTGAAGTACACGTACGGCCTGCGGGTCTCGGCCACCGAGCAGGCGGCCATGGTCGCAGTCCTGGCGACGTGCCCCGCCGAACCGCTCCCCGCCGGGTCCACGCTCCCTCCGCCCCGCGACCCCGTCCTCCCCGAGCCGGTCAAGCCCAAGCCCAAGCCGACCCCGACGCCCGAGGCGCCGCCGGTCGCGGCCGAGCCCGCGCCTCCGGTGACGCCGGCACCGGCACCGGCACCGACTCCGACCACCCGGCCCGTCCCGGAGGACTGCAAGGTCAAGGGGCTGTACGTCCGCCCGACCGACGGTGCCACGAACGTCTACTACGTGCGGGGCGAGGAGTGGAACTTCAAGGAGGTCGTGGCCGACGTGTGCTTCGACAACCGCAAGGAGGCAGAGGCCGCGGGGTTCAAGCGGGCCTGGTGGTGACCTGAGGATCGGCGAGCCGTCGCACGCTCCCTCAATTGCCTTGCCGCCGTCGCGCCGGTTCGGGTGCACTGATCCGATGGACACCACCCTACGGGAGCTCTTCCCCGACTTCACCGTGGTCGAGCGCCTCGACACCTCACCCGAGGTCCTCGACCACGCGGGGATCATGAGCGGACCGTGGACGGCCGCGTCCTGGATCCGCGCCACGGACGTCAGGAGCAGCTCCGACCTGCTAGCGGACACCTCGTCCGGGGTGCGCACCGCGGTCAAACTCGAGCAGTACAAGGCCACGGCCAAGGTCGGCTTCACGCAACTCGGTGTCGCGGACCATTGGCCGCATACGCCGCCCCGCTCGACAACGGGTGCACCTGGCGATGGTCTCGGACGGCGCCGCCATCGCGGTCTACGCGTACGGTACGCAGGTCTCGACCGTGCCGGGAGGGCGACGCTCGGGCTGGCCCAGCTTGGACGGCTGACCGAGACACCAGCGAAAAGCACGAAGGCCAGGAACCTTGCGGTTCCTGGCCTTCGTGTTCTGTGCGCCCGGAGGGATTCGAACCCCCAACCTTCTGATCCGTAGGAACACGCTGGCGGGCTCTCCCGCAGGATTCCGCGGTTCCCTTCGCGGGGTTCGCCCGGGAAACTGGCCCTCGGGCGGGGAGTTCGCGTCGTTTGGCGGGGAGGACGGCGGGGAGCCGAGCGGCGGCTTTCAGTGGGCACACTCGGAGGCGCCGTACCGATAGCGGAGCACAAGAGGCTGTCGGAGGCCTGGGTCAAGGGTGGCCGTAGGCCATCGCGAAGCGACGCCGCAGGCGCCCTGGACGCGGGGCGGAGACGGCCGGATGCTCGGCTGTCGGTGCGGAGCCGGATGGCACGACGACGGTGTCGGCAACCAGTGACGACGTGAGGGCGGTCCCGGAATGACACGGGACCGCCCTTCGTCGTGGCGGCTGGACGGGTGGGCCTGCGACGCGGGGTGCGCGCAGCGAGCTTGCGAGCGGAGCGCGGGGTCCTGCGGCGCCGGCGCACCCGGGAGGCCGCCCGCGCGGCGAAGCCGCGCGCTTGAGTCAGTAGGGAAAGTTCTCACCCAATTACCGCTACCTGGGACGGAGTCCGGATGCGCCCGGGCACGCAAGACACGGATAGCATGGGTGAACTTCGGCCCGATCGTCGTCTCCTGTCCAGGGACACTGGTTGGATGTGGGGCATGAAACGCCTGTCTATCCCTGTAGTAGCTATAGGTCTCGTGCTCGCGCTGAGCGGGTGCTCAAACGCAAGCGCGGAAGATGAGACCGCGTGCCTCTTGTTCGCTGACGCGAACAACCGCTTAAACCGAGAGATCAACTTGTGGCTCGCCGATGGGCGTCCGGCAGACGGTCGGGACGCGGCGAAGGCAGAGGGCCTCCTGCTGCCTGGTCGAGTCGCAGAGGCCGCCGAGCGTGCGACCGGCGAACTTGCGATCCTCCTGCGGGACGCCGCCGACTACTCGATGCTAAACGCGGACGGACAGAACGAGGACGCAGGTGTCGCGTACTTGCTGACGGAGACGAGCATCTACGACAAGTGCGAAGAGCTCGGCATCGGACTTGAGATCGTCGAGATGGACGCATAGGGCGCCTGCCTAAGTGAGATCTTCGAATGCTTTGCCGTTGCCAGACCCAAACTCGCGGCGCGACCAATCGAGCGGTCTGTCCTGGCTAGAGACCGTGCTCCGCGTTGGGCTCGATGCCAGGTTTCACAAACCAAGTCACTGGGTCGACGCCCGAAGCAAGTAGGTGGGCTACGAGCGCTACTTCACTCGTCCGTGACGCCAAACGCCTTCGCGATCTGCAACACGGCTGTGGCCACGTCCTGCGCCTGACCTTCACCCTTGACGCCGCGTGTCCGCAGGCGGGCCTCCAACTGGCGAACGATCTCCTCCGGCTCCGCACGATCAGAGTGCGTCTTTAGGAAGGTGACCCATGACGAGGCAGGAATACCTAGCACCTCGAAGGCCATGGACGACGTAATGAACTCGTCCATGAGCGGCTTCGCACGAGGCAGGCGTCCGTAGTTGTCGCCACCGTCACTCGCTGGGACCGCAGACACAAGATCGGCCTTCGCGGGATATGGCGTTGCATCGGGCGGATAGGTAACGCTCGCGTCCGACGTGGTCCTCCGGATGTGTTGCCACCAGTGGTCGCGGTACTCAGCTGCATAGCGCGCTGATTCGACCCATGGCGTAGTTACCTCGGGCACGCCGGACACCGCGTTCGACAAGTACCAGGGGACGACGCAGACAAGATCGTGAGGGGCGCACGCTGCGGGTGCGACCTTGTACCGCAGCGACGGGACACCCTCCTTGGCAAACAAGTACCAGCCCTTCAACTCGATACCAAGGATTGTGTCGGCGGTGCCGCTGCGCCGAGTCGTTAGGCGAACATCGGGGAAAGACTGCGAGGAACGCTCGAATGTGTAGTCCGACCAGCGCTTGTCCGGGTCCCAGAGCTCCCGCAGTCCGTTGAGGGTCCGCACCACCTCTACCTCGATACCCGCACCCAGTAGCGTGTTGAGGGCGAACAAGTCAGTCGCGGCGATCCCGCCGAAAGCGTTTGGGAAGTCGAAGTGAGAGGAGAGCGCGAGCAGCGCGGCCTCGACTCCGAGGCGGAGGTCGGTCATTGGATCGTCGGGGTCCAGGTACGGACGCTCCGGCGCTTCAACGGGCAGGACGACCTGCACCGTCACGTCGTCCGAGGCCACGGCTTCATCGCTGGTATCGCTCATGAACTACAAAGTACCCGCTCGCCGTCCCGTCTACTGTCCTGTGTCACTCGGGCGCTCCGCCCCGCCAGCCAGAGAGACCTGCTCTGCGTTGGCGTCGGCGTCAGCTGCTGCGATCTCCAGGCGCTCTCGGCCGACGCGTGCGAACTCTGCGTCCAGCTCGGAGACGTACGCGCGACGTCCGAGTGCAACAGCGGCGACAGAACCTGAAGCGAGGCCGCCGAACGGCTCCCAGACGACGTCGCCCGGCTGGGACGATGCCGCGATCAGACGCTCCATGAGGTCGAGTGGCTTCTGGTTGAGGTGTGCCGCACTGGTCCCGGTCGGCTTATAGACCCGCGGCGCTGCCCGACGCATTGACCCCTTCAAGCGCTCGGAGTCGTGCAGGGACGGGCGCTGCCAAACGTTGGTGAGGGCATGTTGGTGGTTCCAGACTCGACGTAGGCCGTCCCACTCCTTGGCGATAGGCACGGTGAGCCCGTCGATCGAGAAGTAAGGTCGGTCCGCTACGCGGCCGTGCTCGGTGCAGTAGGCAGCCATCCGCTCCACCATCTCGCCGGGCGGAAAATAGAAGAGCCAGTCCTTGGTGAGGTACTTGCGAGTGGCAGCATTCTTCACGCCGCAAGCCTCATTGGACTTGTACAGCGGCAGGCCTGATCGTTGCCACTCGTGGCGAAGCCATTCCTGCACTTGCATCGGCCCTATGTCCGATTCGAGCACTAGGTCACGCTCGTACAGCACCACGACTTCAGAGACAACCGGGAGCCGACGGATCGTCCGACCATTGACGTTTCCCGCGACGTGGCTGATGCCCTTGTCCCACGTGACCGTCTGCACGTAGCGCCACCCGTTGGCTTCCAACACAGGGTGGACGTTCGCCCAGCCGACCTCGGTGTTCCAGAACCACAGGGTGGTGCTCGGCTTGGCAGCAGCTGACCATGCCTCGATGTGGAGACGATACCAATCAACGAGCCCTTCAGGACCGACCGTATCGCCATGGAACCCCCGCACGCCGTAGGCGCCGTCGCTCATGATGACATCGGGCCCCGGCCAGGCCGGGTACGAGTCGAGGGCGTTGCCGTGGACATGCTCGAAGGGGCTCATGGCGCTACGTTATCGCAGGTCGGAGACAGGGTCCGAATTTCTGGCGGCGTTTCGCGGCCGCTCGTTCAGGGCCTCCGCGGCGCCACGGAGGGCAGGCAGGGGGTCACTCCTGAGTTGAACCAAGCACGGCTAGAGCGGCGCCGCTTACACCCGGTGCCGTCGCAAGCAGGTCGCGCCCACTCAAGGTGTATGGGCCGCCATCGATGTGCGTGACCAACGCCCCCGCGGCACGCGCTAGTGCGATGCCCGCTGCAACGTCCCAAGCGCGGTTAGCGTCGATGAGGACCGCGTCGAGGCGGCCAGCCGCCAGCCATGCCAGGTCCGTCGCGGCTGAGCCGAGCATCCGAACGCGACCGACTGAGGTAGCGAGGCTACTCAGCATCGCGAGGCGCCGCGCGTTCTTGACACCACTGGCGGGGCCACTGGCGAAGTCGCCAAAGGAGACAATCGCGTCGCGGAGATCCGATGTATCCGCTACCCGGATGGGCTGCAGGTTGAGCAGAGCGCCGCCATTGCGTGTGACATACCGCTCACCGTGGGCGGGGAGAGCGATGGACCCAAACACCGGCATATCGCCGTCGATCAGCGCGAGCGACACACCGTAGTTCGGCAAGCCACGCGAGAAGTTCGTGGTCCCGTCGATGGGGTCGAGACACCAGTACTGCTCGCGATCACCGGTATGACCTCGCTCTTCACCGAGGAAGCCGATGTCAGGGGTCTCACGGGCGAGCAGCTCCCGCACGGCGTCCTCGATGGCAAAGTCTGTGGCCGTAGCGAAGTCACGGTCCGTCTTGTACACGCGCTCCCCGGTCTCACCCTCACCAAGTAGCGAGAGCGCGAGGTCGATCGCCGCGTCAGCCGCCCGCTCAGTTGCTGACAACATCTGCACGCTCCCAGGTCTCGTCGAAGATCGCCTCGAAGATCGGGAAGAGTCCGTGTGGGTGCGCGTCGTCGGCCTCGATCAGGAAGGTGGGTGCGTCCAGTCCGCGAAGGCGCGGCAAGTACGGCTGCACTAGGGCGCGGGCTCCGTCGAAGCGGGCAATATTGAACCGCACGGGCTCGTCGTAGGTGCGGACTTGTACGCGCCCCCTGGCCTCGGACGACAGCCGCTTGCGAAGACGTGCGACGGCCAACATGTTCGCGCGGGTGAGCTCCGCCAAGTGCCCAGCCGGCTGCTCCTCTTCAACCTCCCGTGCCGCTGTGGCCGCGCCGTTCGGGTCAAGGAACAGGCACCGCAGAGCCAGACCGTTCTCGACAAGCTCCGCGAGCGTCACGTCGGAAACTCCCTGACAGAGCGCGTTGAGGCTCAGTCCCATCGCGTCGACATGCTCCGACGTCGCGAGCGTCCGCAGAATCGGCATCGCCGCCTGCGCTTCCGACCTGGTCGGAAAGACCCCTCGTACGTCGCGTGTGGAGAACGTCGCGTCGTCGGTTGGCGGGGCCAGGCGCTCGTACACGAGCTTCTCGAGTCGCTGGAGAGCGCCGCGCAGTTCCGCGACATCACCAGCCCCCTCCCCTTCCACCTCTGGTGCGAGCCCAAGCCGGGCGTCGAGTGACAGTCCGTAGAGAGACGCAGCGGCGAGGACAACGTCTGCCGGGGGCCGCGCGCGTCCCTTGATCCAGTTGCTGACCGCCGACTCCGAGTACGTGCCCGACTCAGGACCGACGTCGGCCGAACGCAACGCCAGGGCGAGTGCCGCCCCGCCTCCGGCCGCTCGCCGGGCATGGTCAAGCACCTCTCGCACCACTGTGTCCCATGTCGTACTCACGTTCTCGATTCTCGCACGAATCGCCTGACATGCGAGACGCATGGCCTCAATCGCTTGACAGGCGACTCGTGCGAGTGTGTAGTTGATCGCAGGAGCAGCGATCTACGCGCTCCACATGCGAATGGAGTTGGTTGAAGTGGCAATCGCCAAGCGTTTCCCCGTTGCCCACGGGCTCGTCTTCCCGAACGGCGCGTTCATGCACGGACTCGTCGAGCCCGTCGCGGACTTCCAGGCTGAGAAGCGCGCGGACGGCTCGCGTCCCCAGCAGCGAGACAAGGAGAGCGGCCTGCCGATGTGGCAGTGCACGGTCATCGACGCCGACGCCGACGCCGGTCGACGCGAGATCGGGGTCTCGGTCAAGTTCGCCGCTGAGGTTCAGCCGGTGCCGCCGAAGAACACCTCGCCCCTGCCGTGGACTCCGGTGGAGTTCGTGGGCCTCACGGCGCTCCCGTACGTCGACGACGCGGGGAGCCGGCCCCGGATCGCGTGGTCCTTCCGCGCACAGGGCTTTGTCGCTCCGGGGCAGGCCGGCAAGGCGTCCGACGCGAAGGACGCGGCCTGATGTCTGCACCGATCCCGGATGAGGTCCACGTGCCTGAGTCGGCGGTGGAGTGATGGACACGCTCAGTACGACGTGGGCCGTCACGCGACAGGTCGTGGGTGTCGTCTGGCACCTGATCGTCTGGACTCTGCGGTCCTGGCGGTTGCTGCTGGCCTGCGTCGTGCTGGGCAACGTCCTCTTGCTCGGTTCGCACGCCGCCGCTGGCTACGCGGTGCTGTGGAGTGTCCCGGCATTCTCACTCGCTCGGGCGGTGTGGTTCGCGGTCCACCCGCTCACCTATGACGCGGTTCTCGGCGGACCGATCCGCCGTCGTGGGTGGCGGCGCAAGGCTCGGCGCAACTGGGTCCTGGTTGCCGAGCGCTGCGGTCTGGCGTCGACACCTCGCGGCGACGAGCCCCGCGTGATTCCCCGGTTGCAGCGCGTCCGTGCGTCCGAGAACACGTTGTCCCTCCAGATCCGAGCTCGCATCGGGCAGACAGCCGACGACATCACCGAGGCGGCAGAGGCGATCGCCACCGCCTTCGGTGCTCAGTCCGTCGAGGCCCGCCGACTCGGCGCGGGGTGGGTCGAGCTCGTCCTCACGATGCGTGAGTTGCTCGATGTCCCCACGCTCCCGACCATCCCGGTACGGGTCGAGACGTGCACTGTCACGCTCGGGCGGTGCTCGGACGGGCAGCCGTGGCGTCTCGACCTCAGCGGACGGCACACGCTTGTCGTCGGCCGCACCGGCTCGGGGAAGGGCTCGATCTTCTGGGGCGTCGCGGGCAACCTCGCGCCGGCTGCGCACGCGGGCATGGTCAACCTCTGGGGCATCGACCTCAAGGGAGGCGTCGAGGTCGCTGTCGGTGCGCCGATGTTCTCCCACGTCGCGATGAACGAGGACGACGCGGTCCGCCTCCTCCGAGCTCTGCACCGCGTGATTGTCGAGCGGCAGCAGCTCATGCGTGGCCTGACCCGGCAATTCGAGCCGACTCCGGGAGACCCGGTGCACACCCTGATGATCGATGAGCTCGCCGTGCTCACTGCCTACGCCTCGAAGGAGGTCGTCAACGAGGCCGCGAGCCTCCTCAAGCTCATCTTGACCCAAGGGCGCGCATTCGGCGTGATCGTCGTCGCGTTCGTGCAGGACCCCCGCAAGGAGACCGTCGGCATGCGCGACCTGTTCACGCAGACCGTCGCACTGCGCCTGGCCTCCGCCGCTGAGACGCGGATGGTCCTCGGGGACGGGATGGCCTCCGACGCCCCCGCGCACCACATCCCTCGCACCATGCCGGGGACCGGGTACGCCCTCTCGGACGACGGCTTCGTCCAGCGTGTCCGTGCCGACTTCTGGGCCGACGACTTCATCCGTATGGTCGCCGCCACCTACCCGGCACCGCCCGCTCCGCCGCTGCCCGAGGATGCACCCCACGTCGCCCCCATGCTCTCGGATGTCTCGCGGCCCCAGGAGTCGGCAAGGGCCGAAGGCGCCGCTCGTCGTCCTCGCGCGCCCCGCAAGCCCCGTACGGCCAGGGCCACGACCGAAGGCTCCGAGGTCGCCTGATGACGACGGCTGAGGCGGTGGACACGGGCTTCTGGGGCCACTCCCCCGACGCCCCGCTCGACCTCGGAGACCTGGGGCAGTTCGAGGTCCAGTCCATCGCCTCACGCCTGATCGACCGCACCATGCCCGCCCTCGCCGACACCCTGGCGCGGGTCGGCAACTGCTCCCACCCTGTGCGCCTCGTCGGCCGCTCCGATGTCGTCAACGCGCGGACGGGCGAGATCGTCGAGACGTTCCACTCCGCCGACCAGCCCCTCGGGATGCTCTACAAGCCCTGCGGCAACCGTCGCGAGGACGTCTGCCCTGCCTGCTCGCGCATCTACGCACGTGACACCTTCGAGCTCATCTCCACCGGCCTGCACGGCGGCAAGGGCGTCCCCTCAACCGTCGCAGCGAACCCACTCCTGTTCGTCACCCTCACCGCGCCGTCGTTCGGCATCGTCCACGGTGTGCGGGAGAAGGACCAGAAGCCGCAACCTTGCCGCCCCCGCTCCCGTTCGACGGTTTGCCGGCATGGGCGATCGATAACGTGCTGGACCCGACACGAGAAGGACGACGCTGCCGTTGGCGCTCCACTGTGCCCGGACTGCTACGACGTGGACTCCGCGGCCGTCTGGCAGTGGTTCGCGCCCGAGCTGTGGCGTCGCTTCACCATCGCCCTGCGCCGACACCTCGCCGCAGCCCTTGGCGTCGCGGCTTCCGGCCTGAAGAACCACCTGCGCCTCGAGTACGCGAAGGTGGCAGAGTTCCAGGCTCGCGGCCTCGTCCACTTCCACGCCCTCGTACGCATCGACGGGCCGGACGGACCCGGCTCTCCCGCCCCCGTCCCGGCAGCCTCGCTGGCCGACGCCGTTCGCACAGCCGCGGATTCCGTGCGGTACACGGCTCCCGCCGTCGACAACGACGACGTCGACCGGGTGCTCCGCTTCGGTCAGCAGGTCGACGTTCGGGAGGTTCGCGGGGGTGCGCCCGCTGGTCAGGACGTCAACGCCGAGCGGGTCGCCGCCTACCTGGCGAAGTACTCGACCAAGTCAGCAGGCGTCGACCCCGCCCGGCCACGCCCCCACCTCGCAACGATGGCCGAGGCCTGCCGCCAGCTTGCAGCCCGTGCGCTCACCGGCTGTCCGTTCCAGTGCTCTGAACGCGCCGGAGACCGGCACCCGAGTCTGTGTGGTGACTGCTCCACCAACCCGTACGCGCTGCTCGGTCACTGGTCCTCGATGTTCGGGTTCCGAGGACACTTCTCCACCAAGTCTCGGCGCTACTCCGTGACCCTCGGTGCGTTGCGTCGTGCTCGGCACCGGTTCCAGCGGCTCATGGCCGACGCTCGCCGCGACGGTCGAACCCTCGACATCCGCGAGCTCGAAGCCCGCCTCATGGCCGAGGACGCCGAGGAAGCGACACTCGTCGTCGGCTCCTGGACCTTCGAGGGGTCAGGCTGGCCCCGGGCTGGCGACAAGGCCCTTGCCGACGCTGCCGCCTCACGCGCCCGCGAGTACGCGCAGTGGCGGAAGGAGCAGCGCACCACCCACCGCCCGGCGCGATAGCCGACCCAGACGATCGAGGCACGAAAGGAACAGCTCATGAGCACGCTCACCGGCGAGTCACTGGTTCTGACGCAGGCCGAGGTGGCAGCCCTTCTCCGGATTCCGGAGGCGACGTTGCAGGACCTCGCGAGGCGGGGACACAGCTCGATCCCGCGCGCATGGAAGGTCGGGAGGGCATGGCGGTGGCTCGCGTCGGACGTGGACGCGTTCATCGCCTCCCGTGGCGAGCGGCAGGCACCGTGAGCGTCAAGAAGCGCGTCTACTCGTACACGGGCGACAACGGTGAGCCCCGGACGCGTACCGTCTGGCGCGCCCGCGTCTGGACCTACCCGCCGCACGGCCCCCGCCGCGAGGTCGAGGAAGAGTTCTCGACACGTGCCCAGGCCGACGCGTGGGAGCGCAAGCAGCGAGACTCGGCCAGGGGACGCAACCTCGACCTCGAACGCACCCGGTTGTCCGACTCGGGACTCTGGGAGCGGGCCGAACCGGTCCTTCGACGCCGGCTCGCACCGCGGACGTTCAGCTACTACCGCGACGGGTGGAACGCGCGCGTCATCAAGACCTTCGGCGCCACGAAGGTCGGTGACATCTCGGTCGGTGAGGTCGAACGCGCTCAGGCGGAGTGGGCACGGACCGGCAGCGTCCACACAGCACGCCAGGCACGGTTCGCCCTCTCGGCCGTGCTGGGCGTCGCGGTTCGGGACGGGCTGCTCTCCGCGAACCCCGCGAGGTCTGCGACGTCGTCGAACGCCGAGAAGCGCCACCGCCAGGAGCGCAAGGTCGGCATGACGCTCACCCCCGCGCAGCTCGCCTCCCTCGTCGAAGCGGTTCGTGCGCTGCCCAACGGTGAGCCCTACGCGATGATGGTCGACCTCATGGGATCCGCTGGCCTCCGCTACGGCGAGACGGCCGCGCTCCAGGTAGGTGACGTCGACCTCGTGCGCGGGATCCTGAGCGTCACCCGTTCGGTCTCCGAGATGACGAAGGACGACGCCGACCTTGCAGCCGGCTACTCGCGTGAAGGCAACCTCGTCTGGGGGCCACCCAAGGGAGGCAAGAGCCGCCTGGTCCCGATCCCGAGGCACCTGATCGGCCCGTTGAGCGAGCTGCTCGCCAAGCGGCCCCGGTCGGCCCAGGTGTTCCGATCGGAGCGCACCGGCTACGTGATCAGGGGGAACGTCCTCAAGTCCAAGGTCAGGGCGACCAAGGGCAACGGAGAGACGGTCCAGGGGTGGACCGCGTTCGTCGCGTGGCTCGGGTTCGCAGGCCTCCGGGTGCACGACCTGCGGGCCACGGCCGCCACGAACATGCTCGCAGCGGGCGTCCCTCCGCACGTCGTGCGTGACATCCTGGGGCACGAGGACATCAAGGTGACGAATGGCTACGCGCGGTCCCACGACGATGCGTTCACCCGGGCCGTGGAGTCGCTGGCGGCCTACTCGCAGCGGGGCGGTGTGTCACCGTGACGGGGAACGCGACGGGGAGCAGCCGCAACCAGCCCGAGAACGACGAAGGCGCGGCCCCTAGTTTCCTAGGAACCGCGCCGATTCGCGTACTGTGCGCCCGGAGGGATTCGAACCCCCAACCTTCTGATCCGTAGTCAGATGCTCTATCCGTTGAGCTACGGGCGCCCGGCTGTTCGTGATTTCTCTTGAGCAGCCGTCGAGAAGACTACAACGGTTTTCGCCGGATACTCAAACCGATACGTCCTGACCAGCCGCTTCGTGACGCACGACACCTTCCGAAGGAGGGCGCGGGCGGGCCGTCGCCGCTCTCGCCTCCCGTCACGATACAGACGCTCCGTCACCACATCGGACGTCATACCTCCTGTAGTCTCACGTGCAGCCGGCACACCCGCGCCGACACCGCAGACGGAGGAACCCACCGTGAGACTCGCTCGGATCGACACCCCCACCGGCCCGCGCCCCGTCGTCCAGGACGGCGACGTCTGGGCCGTGGTCGTGGACCACCACGCCCCCGACCTCGAGCGCACGGGTGAGACCCACCCCGTCGACGGTGCGCGCCTCCTGGCCCCGTGCGAGCCGCGCGTCGTGCTCGGGATGGCGCACAACAGCGGTCCGGCCGACCGGCTGGTCCCGCCGCAGGCGTTCACCAAGTCGGCGCGCACCGTGGTCGGGCCGGGCGAGCCCGTCCGGCTGGACCCCGCGGCGGGCAAGGTCGTGGTCGAGGGCGAGCTCGCGATCGTCATCGGCCGCACCGCCCGGCACCTCACGCCCGAGCAGGTCCCCGGCGTGATCCTCGGCTGGACCGTCGGCAACGACGTCACGGCGTACGAGCAGAGCGCGCTCGACGACAAGTTCACGCAGTCCAAGAACGGCGACGGCTTCACGCCGCTCGGCCCGTGGATCGAGACCGACCTCGCCGTGGCAGGCGTCGCGGACCTCGCGATCGACGTCCAGGTCGACGGCGCCACCGAGGCCAAGGCGTCGACGTCGGGTCTCGCGTGGGACGTCGTCGAACAGCTCGTCTACCTGACCTCGCACCTGACCCTCGGACCGGGCGACGTGGTCCTCACCGGGTCGCCCAGCACGTCGGCGCACGTCGTCCCGGGCCAGACCTCGACCATCACGATCGAGGGCGTCGGGACGCTGACCAACCCGATCGTCTGAGCCGCGGGCCGTGGTGGCCGCCGGTGCAGGCGGCCACCACGGGAGCCACCGGTCCAGCACCCGCCCGCGGCCCGTACGCCGCGAGGACGGCGACCGGTCCCCCCTGGGCATGACACGCCGTCGGGCAGGTCCCCACCGTGGCCGGACGCGGCGAGCACCGTCCCCGCCGAAGGATGGAAGCATGACGAACCTCGGCCCCGCCCCCTCGACCGGCTCGCCCCTCGTCGCCTCCGGGCTGACGAAGGTCTACGGCACCGACCACACCGCCACGCACGCCCTCGCAGGCGTCTCCCTCACGGTCTCGCCCGGCGAGTCCGTCGCCATCATGGGCCCCTCGGGCTCGGGCAAGACGACCCTGCTGCACTGCCTCGCGGGCATCATCAAGCCCACGTCGGGCGCGGTGTCCTGGCGGGGCGAGGACCTCACGACGCTCAGCGAGGGCCGCCGCACGGCCCTGCGTCGCCAGGACTTCGGCTTCGTGTTCCAGTCGGGCCAGCTCCTGCCCGAGCTCCCCGCGGTCGAGAACGCGGCCCTGCCCCTCATGCTCGCGGGCGTCTCGCGCACCGAGGCCACGCAGGTCGCCGCGCGCTGGCTCGCGCACCTGGGCCTGGCCGGCATGGAGCAGCGCCGCCCGGGCGAGCTCTCGGGCGGGCAGGCGCAGCGCGTCGCGATCGCACGCGCGCTCGTCGGGTCGCCCGGCGTCGTCTTCGCCGACGAGCCGACCGGGGCGCTCGACCAGGCCACGGGCGCCGAGGTGCTCTCGGTCCTCACAGGGGCCGTCCAGGCGTCCGGTGCGGCCCTCGTGGTCGTGACGCACGACGCGGGCGTGGCCCGCTACTGCTCGCGCACCGTCACCATGCGCGACGGGCGCATCTCGGGCGAGTTCTTCGCGGGTTCCCCCGCGCAGCAGGCGCCTGCGCAGACGCACGCGCCCGACGCCGCCACGCGGGCCGCCACGACGCGCGAGGCGACCCGATGAGGGCCACTCTCGACCTGTGGTGGCTCCTGCGCCGGCGCAGCTCCGACAGCCGCGACCCGCAGGGCCTGACCAACGTCCTGGCGATCATCGCGTTCGCCGCGACGACCGCGATCCTGCTCGTCGTCGTCGGCGGCGTGGGCGCGTTCCTGGCCCGAGCGGGCGGGATCGAGGGCATGAAGGACGGGACCGCGGCCGACGTCACCTCGTACGACGTCCAGTACCCGATCTTCGCGGCCATCGCCGGGCTCCTGCTCCTCATCCCGCTCGTGACCCTGGGGGGCGCCGCGGCACGCCTCGCGGTCGCCCGGCGCGACGCGCGCCTCGCGTCGCTGCGCCTGGCCGGAGCGACCACAGGGCAGGTCGCGACGCTCACGGTGCTCGACGCGGCCGCACAGGCCCTCGTGGGGGCCCTCGCGGGCCTGGTCGGCTACGCGGCCCTCCTGCCCCTCGTGGCGCAGCTCCGCTTCCAGGGCCGCACGTTCGCGCTGTCCGAGCTCTGGGTGGGGGTCCCGGCGATGCTGGTCGCGGTCGTCGGGGTCGTGCTCGTCGCGCTCGTCTCTGCGGCCGTGTCGCTGCGACGCGTCGCGATCACGCCGCTGGGCGTCGCAGCGCGCGTGACCCCTCCCGGTCTCAAGGCCGTGCGCCTGGTCAGCACGGGCGTCGCGTTCCTCGCCATGATCGTCGTGACCAACGTGTCGCTCGGGAGCGAGGCCGTGGCGATCACGGTCCTGGTGCTCGTCCTCGTCGCGGGGTTCGCGACGCTCAACGTCGTCGGGCCGTTCGTCATCTGGGTCGTCGGCCGGATCACGGCGCACCGTGCGCGGACCGTCCCGACGCTCCTCGCCGGGCGCCGCATCGTCGACTCGCCCAAGACCGCGTGGCGCTCGGTCGGTGGCGTCGCCCTCGCGACGTTCATCGCCGGCATGACGAGCATCTTCGCGCTGTTCGACCCGGGCATGGGCGCCGACCCCGGCGAGGCCCAGTTCCTCACCGACCTCACGACGGGCGGCTTCCTGACCCTCGCGATCGCGGGCGTGCTCGCCGCGGTCTCGACCGGGGTCATGCAGGCGGGCCGCGTGATCGACCAGCGGGGCGAGTACCGCACGCTGACCCTCGCGGGCACCGACCTCAAGACGCTCGACAAGGCGCGGCTGCGCGAGACGGTCATCCCGCTCGTCGCGAGCGTGGGCGTGGCCACGACGGGCGCCCTGATGTTCATGGCGCCGATCGTCGGCCTCAACGCGTTCGCCAACGTCGACGTGGTGGTGCAGTTCCTGCTGTGCGTCGTGGGGGCGTCGGCGCTCGTCCTGGCCGGGGCGGCCGCGTCGCGGTTCGTGGTCCGGTCCGCGATGGCGGCCTGAGGCGAGCTGCAGCTGCAGGTGCCCGACGGCGTGGCGTGGGCTGCGTCGTCGGGCTTCGGCATGCAGGGGTGCGGAGGGCGCGCGGGCCACGCTGTGTGCCTCTGCGCGCTGGGCGCACGGTCGCATCACGGGCAACAGAAAAGGCCCCGGGCCTGACGCAGCCGGGACCTTCCTGAGCGGAGACGGAGGGATTCGAACCCTCGAACGGGTTGCCCCGTTACCACCTTAGCAGGGTGGCGCACTAGACCTGGCTATGCGACGTCTCCTCGCTCGGATGCTAGGCACCGAGCGTCGCAAGGCTACCTTCTCCCGGCACCGCGGAGCAAAACGCGGGCGCCGAGACCGTGCCGGGCGCGTCCCGGCCGCCCCACCCGGCCCGCTCCGCGCGGGCTGCGGGGACGGGCGGAGCCGCCCTCCTCGTCACGAGGAGAGCGGCTCCGGCGCCGTGGTGGCGAGGCGTCAGCCCCGCGCGGGCACCTCGTCCTTCTCGACGTCGCCGTCCCGGTCGGCGCCCTCGACGGGGTCCTCCGCTGCGGGGTGCGCGTGCGGGTGGCGCCGCTCGAGCGAGGCCCCCTCGACGTCGACGTCGGGCAGGATCTTGTCGAGCCAGCGCGGCAGCCACCACGCCTTGTCGCCCGCGAGGTGCATGAGCGCGGGCACGAGCATCATCCGCACGACGAACGCGTCCACGAGCACGCCGAACGCGAGCGCGAACCCGATCGGCCGGATCATCGCGCTGTGCGAGAAGATGAACCCGCCGAACACCGCGATCATGATGATCGCCGCCGCGGTCACGACCGAGCGCCCGGCCCGGACACCCTGCACGACCGCGATCCGCGCGGGCGCCCCGTGGGCGTACGCCTCACGCATGCCCGAGCCGAGGAAGAGCATGTAGTCCATCGCGAGCCCGAACAGGATGCCGACGAGGATGGTCGGCAGGAAGTTCAGGATCGGGCCCGGGCTCTCGACGCCGAACACACCGCTCAGCCAGCCCCACTGGTAGATCGCGACGACCCCACCGAGCGCCGCGAAGTACGACAGGATGAAGCCCAGCGTCGCGATGACCGGCACGAAGATCGACCGGAACACCAGCACCAGGATGATGAGCGACAGGCCGACCACGACCGCGAGGTAGACCGGCAGCGCGGACTCGAGCTTCTCCGAGATGTCGACGTTGCCGCTCGCCGAGCCGGCCACACCGATCTCGTACGTCCCGTCGATGGGAGACAGGTCGCGCAGCGTGTGCACGAGCTCCTCGGTCGACTCGCTCGTGGGGCCCTCGCGAGGAACCACCTGGAACGCCGCGACCGTGCCGTCCTCGGACGTACCGATCGGCGCGACCGCCACGACGTCCTCCTGGTCGAACAGCACCTGGGCGATCTCCACCTGGGCCGTCATGGACTCGGCCTCGGTCTCGGAGGCGGGCAGGTCGGCCACCACGAGCAGCGTCCCGTTCTGGCCCTCACCGAACTTCTCGGCCAGGGTCGCGTACGCCTGGTACTGCGACGAGTCGTGCGGCTCGGTCGACCCGTCGGGCAGGTTCACCCGGAGGTCGAGCGCAGGCAGCGCGACGAGCAGGAGCGCCGCGACGCCGACGACGACGCGCACGACGGCCCACCCGGTCGACATGGGGCGGAGGGGCGCGGCGGACGCGGCGGCGGGGGCCGCAGCGACCTCTCCCCCGGTCCCCGCGCCGGCCTCGAGCTGAGCGCGCTCCTTCTTGCTGAGGATGCGCAGGCCCACGAGCCCCAGCAGGGCAGGCGTGAGCGTGACCGCGATGAGCACCGCGATCGCGATGCACAGCGCACCGACCGTACCCATGAGCCCCAGGAACGGGATGCCCGTGACGTTGAGTGCCAGCAGTGCGACGAGCACCGTGGTCCCCGCGAACACCACGGCGTTGCCCGAGGTCCCGTTCGCGAGCGCGATCGACTCGTGCAGCTCGTCGCCCGCCTTGAGCTGGCGACGGTGCCGGTTGACGATGAAGAGCGAGTAGTCGATCCCGACGGCCAGGCCCAGCATGAGGCCGAGCACGGGGGTCACGGACGCCATCTCCACGACGCCGGACAGGGACAGCGCACCCAGCGCGCCGATGCCCACACCGATGAGAGCCGTGAGGATCGGCAGGCCTGCACCGATGAGCGTGCCGAGCATGATCACCAGGACGACCGCGGCGACCAGGAGGCCCACGATCTCTCCGGCACCGATGATGCTCGGGGCTCCCATGGTCATGTCGGACGAGAGGTCGATCTGCAGCCCCTCGGGAGCGTCCGCGAAGACGTCGACGAGCGCGTCCTTGGTCTCCTGCGGGATCTCCATCTGCGGGTCGGCGAACGAGACCATGACGATCGCCGCGGTGCCGTCCTCCGAGACCATGCGGATCTCCGAGGCCATGTCGAGGAGAGTTGCCCCCTGCTCGAGCTGGGCCTCCTGCTCCTCGAGCGTCGCGCGGCCGTCGTCGAGGGTCGTCTGCTGGGCGTCGAGCGCCGCGAGCCCCTCGTCGAGCGCGGCCTGCTGCGCGTCGAGCTGAGGCTGGACCTGCGCGAGCATGCCCGCGGCCTCCGCCTGGGCCCGCGCGGCGTCGAGCTGCGCCTGACCCGCCTCGAGCTGCTCACGACCTGCGTCCAGCTGGGCCTGTCCCGCGTCGAGCTGCGCCCGACCGTCCTCGATCTGGGTACGGCCCGACTCGACCTGCTGCGCCTGGGCGGCGCGGTCCGCCTCGGTCTGGAACGGGTCCATGACCGCGGTGACGCCGTCGACCGCGGCGGCCTCGGCCACGAGCCCGGCGACGGCCTCCTCCTGCTCGGCCGTGAACGGCTCGCCGTCCTCGGTCTGGACGACGACGGTGCCCGTACCGCCCGAGGCGTCGGGGAAGTCGCTCTGGAGACGGTCGGTCACCTCGGCGGTCGGGGTGCCGGGGATCGAGAACGTGGTCGCGAGCGTGCCCGCGCCGAGCGCGAACGCGACGCCCGCCGCGACGAGGACCGCGAGCCACGCGACGAGGACCGTCCCTGCTCGGCGCGCCGACCAGCGGCCGACGCGATAGAGGAATTCAGCCATGGGAGTCCTTCGGTTGCGCGCGAGTACGCGATGAGCAGGGTTCAGGGGGCCCGGCGGGACGACGCGACCGAGGCGTGCCCGGTCCGTGTCGCGTCGAGGAGTCGTTCGAGCAGGGCCGACCAGGTCGCGCGGGAGTCGACGTCGTCGACCGCCCCCGTGACCTCGACCCAGTGGAGGTAGATCACGATGAGCCCGCTCATGGTCGAGCCGACGAACAGCTCGATGTCGAACGGGTCGGCGTCGGGATGGCTCGTGGCCAGGCCCGCGGTGAGGCGCGTGCTGACCTCGGCGAAGACCTTGATCAGCGTCAGGGCTCTGCGAGGCGAGGGTCCCCCCTCGCCCCCGAGCACCCGGGTCAGGTACGTCAGCGGTGTCACGAAGTCGGTCGCACGCAGGGCGTCCGCGACCTCGTCGAACAGCCCCGCGTCCGCCTGCACGGGGTCCGCGCTCGTCGAGAGCGCGTCGAGACGACCGAGCGCCGCACCGACGACCTCGCTGCAGACCTCGGTCACGACGTCGTCGAGCGACGCGAAGTGGTTGAAGACCGTGCGCCGCGAGACGTCGGCACGGTCCGCGAGCACGTCGACCGAGAAGTCCGTGCCGCCCGACTCGCCGATCAGGGCCGACGCGGCGTCCACGATCGCACGCCGGTGGCGCGCCTTGAGCGCAGCACGACGATCTCCGGTGACGAGGGACATGTTCCTACGCTAGGCACGTCGATGCACTCGGTGCAACTAGCTTGGTGAGGGGTCTGTGAAGCAATCGCGCCGACCCTGGTACCTACCGCTCGAACGTCCAGTTCTTGTCGGTGAGCATGCGGGCGACCGCGAGCCCGATCGACAGCGCGATGATCACGAGCCCCGCCTCGACGGTCGACGCCAGCGCGTCGACCGTGGCCCCGCTGTTGAACTGGTAGACGGCCCGGTACGCCGTGACCCCCGGCACCATGATGACGACGGCAGGCACCGAGAGGGTGATGCGAGGAACGTTCATCGCGGGGGCGATGTAGGCCGCCAGGACACCGACGACGAGCGCGGTCGCCGCAGCAGCGGCCTGCGACGCGAACCCCGCGTCGATCATCAGGAGACGACCCACGTTGGCGATCATGCCGATCGACGCGGCACCGACCGCCATCTTCCACGGGCTGTTGAACATCAGCGCGAAGCCCAGGACGCCCGCGAAGCTGGCCAGCAGCCGGAGCGCGAGGAACAGGGTGTCGTCGAGCGCGGGCGGCGGCAGCCGGTCCGGCTGGAGACCCGCGATCGCGGACACGGCCCACACCGCGAGGGCCGCCGACGCCAGGATCATCAGCGCGTAGGTCATGCGCGCGATCCCGGCCGAGAAGTCCAGCTTGGCCAGGTCCAGGGCCGCCGTCACGAGCGCGAACCCCGGCACCAGGAACAGGACCGCGGACACGTAGCCGGCCTCGTGCCCGCCGGAGAGACCCAGCACGTTCTCGAAGGCCAGGACGACCAGCAGGTACGCGGACGCCGCCACGGTCGCCGCGAGCATCGTGGTCCCGAACTGGTTGATCCCCTTGTGCAGCATGGCCCGACGCACCATCTGCCCCAGGAACGCACCGACGAACACCGCGCCGCACTCGATCACGCCGCCGTTGTTCAGGAACGCGAACGCCGCACACGCGATCGCGGCCCACAGGGCGTTGAGGAACGCTCCGTAGAGCAGGGGCTTGGCGGCGATCCTCTCGAGCTCCGCGTCGACGTCGGCGGCCGTGACGTGCTCGGGCAGGTCCCCCACGTACGACTCGAGCTCCGACAGACGGTCCGAGTTGATGCCGACCGCGCGGACCTCGGAGACCTCGGTGCGGAAGTTCCGGTCACGGTAGGACGTCGCGGTGATCTCGGTGAGCGTCACGTGCGCGGCGGTACGGTCCAGGCCCAGCGCCCGGCCCACGCGTGTCATGTGCGACTTCACGCGGTAGCTGCCGGTCCCCGCAGAGAGCGCGAGGCGCCCGACCCGCAGGACCGTCCCGGACTGTCGGACGAGCTCGCTCGGGCCCAGGCCCGGCTCGTCGGTCGCTTCTGCTGTCACCCCGTCATGATGTCCCGTCCGTCCCCCCGGTGCACCCACGGGCGACCCGGTGAGACGGTCCGGTCCACGCGTCCGGCGTGCCGCGGATCCCGCGCCACGCGGAGAGGCCCCGGTCCACCTGGGTGGTCCGGGGCCTCTCGTGAGGGCGGAGGGCGAGGGATTCGAACCCCCGGTTGCTTGCGCAACAACGGTTTTCAAGACCGTCACATTAGGCCGCTCTGTCAGCCCTCCTGGGATGCTCCGACGCACATTCTGGCACGTCGGGGCAGCTGCTGGCGCCGACGGGCGCCGTGCGGGCCCCGACCGACCGTCCGGCGTGGGGAGGTGCCGTCGACCGGCACGGAGCCGGCACGACGACGGCGGGTCACCCGTGGAGGGGACCCGCCGTCGTGCTGTGGTCGTCGAGCAGCGGGCTGCCCGGCCCGCACGAGGTACGCGTCAGGCCGCGCCCGAGCGCAGCTGGCGCATCGCGAGCTGGACGAGCGAGATCAGCGTCTGCTTGGTCGCCGCACGCGAACGCGCGTCGGTGTAGAGCATGGGCACGTGCGCCGGGATCTGCAGCGCCTCACGGACGTCCTCGAGCTTGTGCTTGGCGACGCCGTCGAAGCAGTTGACGCCCACGACGAACGGGATGCCGCGCGACTCGAAGTAGTCGATCGCCGGGAAGCACTGCTCCAGGCGGTCGGTGTCCACCAGCACGACGGCACCGATCGCACCGCGCACCAGGTCGTCCCACATGAACAGGAAGCGGTCCTGTCCCGGGGTGCCGAACAGGTAGAGCCACAGCGAGCCCGGGAGCTCGATACGACCGAAGTCCATCGCGACCGTGGTCGTCATCTTGCGGTCGCTCACGCCACCCGCGTCGTCGACCCCCACCGAGTGCTCCGTCATCGCGGCCTCGGTGTTGAGCGGCTCGATGTCCGAGATGGACCCGATGAACGTCGTCTTGCCCACGGCGAAGCCACCTGCGACGACGATCTTGACGACCGTCGGCGCGGTCCGCGTCGCCTGGGGAGCAGAAGCAGGAGCCGCTGCGGGCTGAGCGGGTGCCGGCTGCTGTGGCTGCGGAGCCGCAGCGGCGGCCGGGGCAGGCGTCTGCTGCACGGGCGGCGTCTGGTGGACCGTCGGGGCCTGCTGCGCAGCGACCGGGGCGGGGTGGTGCTGCGCGGCCGCCGGAGCGGCTGCACCCTGGGGGCTCAGGACGCTCTGCCGGACCGGGGCCGGCGCCTGCACGGCAGGAGCCTGCACGGTGGGCGCACCTCCGCCGACGGGCGCGACCGGAGCCCAGGACGGGCCCGTGACGGCCGGACCGGCGCCGGGCTGCGGCTGACCGGCCGAGGCAGCGTCAGAGGGTGGAAATGCCATTGAGAACACTCTCCAAGATGCTCAGGGACAGTCCCGAGTTGCTGCCGCCGTGGCCGGTGTGGACGTTCAACGGTGTCGACGTGTGAACCGTCAGGTAGTTGTCCTCGGCGAGGTCGGCGACGAGGATGCGGGTGACGCCGAGGGGCATCCGCAGCAGCGCTGAGAGCTCGGCGATCGACACGTAGTTGTGAGCAGCGTGCTGGAGGATCGCGCGCTTCTCAGGAGGAAGGCCGTAGCTGTTCACAGCACCCGGCATCACCTCGACGAGGGCCTCGAGCGGAAGGTCCGAGGTCGCCGAACGGACACGTCCGCCGGTGACCGCGTACGGACGGACCGTCGCGGCCTCGTACGAGTCCGAGCTGTGGGCTCCCAAGCTGCCAAAAGGTGCGTTCGTCATCGACCTAACCTCATCCCACCGGGGCTCGTGTTGCTCCGTCAACAGGCAGGCTACCGCGCATCTCCGAGATCAGCTGAGGCGTCAGGGTGGCCTCGGTACGGGAGACGAGAAGTGCCATCTCGTAGCCGATCAGTCCGATGTCGCACGTCGACTCCGCGACGACGCCGAGGACCGATCCGTTCGACACGTTCATGAGGAAGAGGAAGCCGTTGTCCATCTCGACGATCGACTGCCGGACGTTGCCGCCGTTGAGCTGGCGTGCCGCCCCACGGGTCAGGCTGGACATGCCGGACACGATCGCGGCGAGCTGGTCACCGCTCGTGCGGTCCAGCTGGTCGGACATCGCCATGAGCAGGCCGTCCGCCGACACCACCAGGGTGTGCCGACTTCCCGGGACGGTCCGCACGAAGTTGTCGAGCAACCACCCGAAATTGGTTGCTTCGGTGCTGAGCGCGTTCACACTTCCTCCTTGTCAGTTGCCACAGACGGCGAGCTGTTCGTTACCGCGACTGCGGCGCTGAGTCAGGGACATCATTCCCGTGCGAGGACAGATCCGTCGACCCCGTCTCGTCGTCGGCCTCGACCCGTCCCCGGGCCGTCGCCGACTGGAAGGCCGCGAGACGGGCTCGCAGCTGCTCAGGGTCGCGATCGATCTTCGCGGTGAACCGGTCGACGTACTCCTCGCGGTTCACCGTCCGTGCGCGCCGCGTCAGTCCGGACGCCGTGACGTCGGACTGGGCCTGGGGGCTGTAGGTGCCCGCGGACTCCGCGAACGCCTTGCCCTGGACCTCGGGCCCGTTGCGCAGCAGCGTGGACATCTCCTCGTAGAGCACGGCCGAGGCGATCCAGTCGGACCGCGCCTCGACCGAGTCCGACACGTAGGTCGGGTCGAGGGGCTCGATCGGCTCCTGGGCCGGTCGGCGGACCAGCGGTGCCGAGGCCACGGGCGCGGGCGCGGCGACCTGCGGCTGCGCCGCGGTCGGCGGCGCGAACGAGGTCGGCGCGGCCGGGGCAGCGAAGGCGACGGGCTGCGGTGCGGACTGCGGCTGCTGGTAGGCCACCGGCGCAGCCTGCGGCTGCTGGTACCCGACGGCAGCGGGCTGCTGCACGGCAGGAGCCTGCGGCTGCTGGTACGTGGCCGCGGGAGCCTGCTGGTCCGTGCCGGCGGGCTGCGAGGCGAGCGCTGCCGACGACGGCCGGATGACGGGCAGGGTGCCCGTCCGCGGGCGACGGTTGAAGATCCCGCGCTTGCGCGCCTGGCTCTCACGCAGCGACCGGCGCGTCGGCAGGTCGGCCATGAGGTCCTCGAACTTCGGCAGAGCCTCGAACGAGAGCTCCTCGGGGATCTCCTCCCGGTGCAGCGGCGCGACGGGAGCGGCCTGCGCGGCGGGAGCCGCGAACGGCGGAGCCGCCTGCACGACCGGGGGCTCGAAGCTCGCCGCAGGAGCCGCGACCGGAGCCTCGTACGCCACGACGGGCGGAGCCGCCTGCACGACCGGGGGCTCGAAGCTCGCCGCAGGAGCCGCGACCGGAGCCTCGTACGCCACGACGGGCGGGGCGAACTGCTGGACCGGGGCCTCGGCCGCCGCCGGCGCGTTGCGCTGCGGAAGGTCGGGTACGGGAGCCTGCGGCTCCACGGCCTGGACCTCCCGCGCAGCGGCAGGAGCGTCGGCGACGGGAGCCTCCGCGACCGGCGCGACCGGTGCTACGGCGATCGGCTGTTCCGCGGGCGCCGCGTCGGCCTCGGACGCACCGAGCGGCTCGATCGCGAACTGCGGGGCCCAGGTGCCGTCGTCGGGCACGAAGTCCGGGACGGAGATGTCGGTCGCCGAGACGTCCGGGGCTGCGTCGAGCTCGACGGCCTGCTGCTCGGCGGTGCTCGGGTCGGTCGTGCCCAGGGCCCGGAAGCTCGAGAACATCGCGGACCGCGTGCTCACGTCCAGGACGGGGATCTCGGCGGAAGCAGGCTGGACGGGCGGCATGACGCCGGTCGAATCTGCGGGGCTCGAGGCGCGAGCGCGGCTCGGCAGCGAGTTGCCCGTGGCAGCGACACCCTCCGGCGGTGACCACGCGTCGGGGGCCGCGGGCAGGTCCAGGGGCAGCGACGGGGTGGCCAACGGCGGCAGGATGATCGAGCCGGTCTGCGGACCGGGGACGAACGAGGCGCTGGGTGCCGACCCGGCGGGGTCCATGCCGCGCGAACGGCGGCGGGGCATGCCCGTGGACGTGGCACCGTCGGTCAGCGCGGCGAGGTCGACGGCCACGGCGACCGGGGCCTCGTGGTCGATCTGCGGGGTCGAGGTCGTGGCCGGTCCCGAGTACACGGGTGCGGTCGGCTGCGGGGCGGGCGCCGAGATCTGGTCCGCCGCGACCTGCGTGCGGTTGTCCAGCGGGTCCGTCGGCATCGGCAGCGGCACGTTGGAGTCGGGCACGAACAGGACGTTCGGGAAGCTCACCGTGACGAGCGTCCCCGCACCCTCGGGGGCGCGCTCGAACGTGACGCGCGCACCCAGGCGGTCGGAGATGCGTCCGACCACGTACAGGCCCAGACGCTGCGACCCGACGACGTCCGACGCGGCGTGCGCGTTGACCTTGCGGTTCGCCTCGCCGATCTCCTCGGGAGTCATGCCGAGCCCGTGGTCGCGGATGATGATCTTGACGAAGCGCTCGTCGCGCCCCGTGCTGACCTCGACCGGGGTGTGCGGCTCCGAGAACATGGTCGCGTTCTCGAGAAGCTCGGCGATGAGGTGTGCCGCGTTGAGGGCGTTGTGCCCCAGCATGAGCGGGTCGACGACCAGGTTCAGGCGGACACGGTCGTACAGCTCGATCTCGGACGACGCCGTACGGATGACGTCGGAGGCCGGCATGGGCTGGCGCACGCGTCGGCCCGAGTCGATGCCCGCGAGGACCAGGAGCGACTCGGCGTTACGACGCATCCGCGTCGCGAGGTGGTCGAGGCGGAACAGGTTCGACAGCGTGTTCGCGTCTTCCTCGGACCGCTCGAGGTCGTCGAGGAACGCGAGCTGACGGTTGAGGAGGACCTGGTCACGGCGCGCGACGTTGACGAACATCTCGGCGATCGAGCCACGGAGAGCGGCCTGCTCCCTCGCGACCTGGATGGTCGTGGAGTTCACGTCGTTGAACGCGTTGGCGAGCTGGCCGACCTCGTCGGTCGACTCGATCTCGATCGGCTGGATGCTGATGCCGGGGCCCTGACCGGGGATCGACACCTGCTCGACGAGGCGGGGCAGCTGGTCACGCACGTCCTGGGCTGCGTCGGTCAGACGACGCAGCGGGTTCACGATCTGGCGGGCGATGGCACCGGCCACCGCGATCGTCGCGCCGAACGCGAGGAGGGTCACGAGGATCGTGATGACGGCTCGCGTCACGGCGGCGGTCGCGTTGTCCGAGGCGATCTCGCCCGTCTCGGCGAGGACCTTGTCGCGGACCGGGGTGATGTTCTTGAGGTCGTTGGACGAGGCCGACGACCAGTCCTGCTGGGCGGTGGTACCCGTCGCACCGTTCGCGGCGAGGCCCGAGCGCAGACCGACGTAGGTGCCGATGGGCGACGGGATGACCTGGTCGATCCGGAGCTCTCGGACGGCCTTGCGCGCCTGCACGGCCTTCGTGTCGCCCTCGCTGATGAGTCGCGCGACACGGAGCGACGCGTTGTCGAGGTTCTTCGGGGCGCCGGGGTTCTCGCGGTTGGCCTGGATGTCGTCGAAGAGGAACTGCGCCACGGGCAGCTCGAGCGCGACCTGGCTCATGAGCACGTTGGTGTCGACGTACGCGTCGAGGAACTGCGCCAGGGTGCGGTCGTCGGACGTGTCCGCGAGGACACGCGGGACGTCGAGCGCATCGTCGATCAGGGTGTTGTACTTCGAGGTGAACCCGAGCTCCTGGAGCGCGTTAGTGTCGATCTTCTTGCGGATGTCCGCGAGCTCCGCACGGTCCTTGACCGTCGCGTCGACCGCGTTACGCACGCGCTGGTCGAGCATCGACATGTTGAGGTCTGCGTACACCGCGTCGCGCCGGTCCAGGGCCTTGTCCGTCGCGAGGCGGGCCTCCTCGACGAGGGCGTCACCGTTCTCGACCCCGCGGACGCGCTGGATCTCGGCGGCTCGCTCGGCGGCGACCGCCTTGCCCGCGACGTCCTGGGTCGCGAACGCCTTGACCAGTGCCTGCGTCTGCTGGGCGACCCGCGCCTCGTTGATCGCCTGGACCGAGAAGATCGTCGCGGCCAGGAACAGGACGAGGACAGGCAGCGCGAGTGCCGCAAGGATCTTCCCGCGAACGCTCAACCTGCGGAGCATACGAACCTCTCTCCAAACCCTGTAACCAGCGGAAGTTCGTGGGTCCCGGTCGCCTCCGACCGTCCCCCACGCGCCAGACGTGCGTACTAACTATCGGTGCACTTGCCCCACAGACCTAATCCGGTCATCCGGGGCAAGGCGATACGTCGAGCCGCGGCTCTCCGCTGACCGACACGAGTCCTCGTCGACGAGGACGTAGTGTCTTTTGTGTGCGAGCCGTCACGATAGCGGCCCCGGGCGGGCCAGAGAAACTCACCATGTCCACACTCCCCGACCCCGAACCGGGTCCCGGAGAGGTGGTGATCGACGTCGCTTCGAGTGGCGTGAACCCTGCTGACCTGCTACAACGCGCCGGTCACTACCCTCCACCGCCCGGCGCCCCGGTATGGCCGGGTCTCGAGGTGTCTGGGGTGATTTCGGCGGTTGGCCCGCGTCTCACAGGGTGGGACGTGGGCGACGAGGTCGTCGCCCTCCTCGACGGCGGGGGCTACGCGGAGAAGGTCCGCGTCCGCGCGTCCCAGGTCCTCCCCCTGCCCGACGGCGTCGCACTCGTCGACGGGGCCGCCCTGCCCGAGGCGGTGTGCACCGCGTGGAGCAACCTCGTCGACGTCGGGCGCCTCGCCCGCGGCGAGGTCCTCCTCGTGCACGGCGGCTCCGGTGGCGTCGGCTCGGTCGCCACGCAGATCGGGGCCGCACTCGGCGCCCGGGTGATCGCGACCGCAGGTGGGCCCGAGCGCACGGCGCGCTGCCTCACGCTCGGCGCGGAGACCGCCGTCGACCACCGGACCCAGGACTTCGTCGCCGCCGTGCGCGACACCTCAGGGGGCGCGGGCGCGGACGTCGTGCTCGACGTCGTCGGGGCCGCGTACCTCCCCGACAACCTCCGGGCGCTCGCGACGGGCGGACGGCTGGTCGTGATCGGGATGCAGAAGGGACGTCGCGGGGAGCTCGACCTGGGGATGCTGCTGGCCAAGCGCGCCCAGGTGAGCGGTACGACCCTGCGGGCGCGGCCGGCCGAGGAGAAGGCCCGGCTCGTGCGCGACGTGCTCGAGCACGTCTGGCCCTTGGTCGCCGGCGGGCGTGTCCGGCCGGTCGTGCACGCCCGGCTTCCCCTGGACCGTGCTGCGGACGCGCACCGGCTCCTGGAGTCGGGCGAGGTGTTCGGCAAGGTCCTGCTGCTTCCCTGACGCGGGGCGGGCCCGAACCTTCGCGCCGGGCGCCTGTTCGGGTCAGACTGGGGCGATGAGCGACGAGCCGCGCACCGACCAGAACCCCGACCCGACCGAGCCCGGACGGACGGCTCCCCCGGAGGATCGTGAGGACGCCGGGGACACCCCGGGGAACGAGGGCGAGGCCCAGCGCGTCACGGTCGTCGGGCCGGACGGGACGAGGGTCTCGGTCGTCGCGAGCGACGACTCGACCGACGAGGACCGCAACCCGAGCGCGGTCATCGAGGAACCCGCGAAGGTCATGCGGATCGGCGGCATGATCAAGCGTCTGCTCGAGGAGGTCCGCGACGCGCCGCTCGACGAGGCGGCACGCAGCCGCCTCGCGGAGATCCACGAGAGGTCCCTCAAGGAGCTCGAGGAGGGCCTCTCCCCCGACCTCGTCGCCGAGCTCCACCGCATCTCGTTGCCGTTCACCGACGACGCGGTGCCGTCCGATGCGGAGCTCCGCGTGGCGCAGGCCCAGCTCGTGGGCTGGCTCGAGGGACTGTTCCACGGCATCCAGACGGCCCTCGTGGCCCAGCAGATGGCGGCGCAGGCCCAGCTCTCGCAGATCCGCCGTGCGCTGCCGCCCGGCACCATCCCCGTCCCGGGCATGCCCGGGCACCCCGGGCAGCCCCCGCAGCCGGGCGCTCCGCGCGAGGGCGACGACGGGCGCCCCTCGCCGGGCCAGTACCTCTGACGTACCGCGCAAGACCTCGCGGGGGTCGTTCTGCCCCGCCGTGCACGGGCTAGGCGGGCGGCGGGTCCGTGCGCTGAGCCGTCATGGCGATGGCCCCGGACACCAGGAGCAGGCCGACGAGCTCGAGCCACGAGGGGACCTGCTGGAGCACGACGGCGCCGATCACCACCGCGGTCGCGGGCAGCATCGCGAGGAGCACGGAGAACGTCGCTGCGCTGACCCTGCGCAGGATGAGCTGCTCGAGCACGTACGGGACGACCGACGAGCACACCGCGATCCCCACGACCGCGAGGAGCAGCTTCCAGTCCTCGAGCACGGCCCCGGAGGACGGTGCGAGGAACGGCGCGAAGACCAGGGCCCCCGCGGCCATCGCGACCGAGAGCGACGTGACCCCGGACCCGGCCAGAGCCACGCGCCGGCCCAGCAGGATGTACGCGGCCCAGCACGCCGCCGCGAGACCGATCGCGACCAACCCGATCACGACGTCCTCGCGCGGCAGGTCGGACGTGAGCGTGACACCGGCGAGGAGCACGACGCCCACCGCGGCGACGGCGATACCTCCGCGCTCACGCCACCCTCGCCCCGTGATCGCCGCGACCGCCACGGGGCCGATGAACTCGATCGCGACCGCCGACCCGAGGGGCAGGTGGTCGATCGCGACGTAGAACGTGACGTTCATGGCGGCCAGCGCCACACCGAACACCGCGGCCCAGGCAAGAGTGCGCCGGGTCCATCGCTGCCGCCAAGGTCGGCGCCAGGCGAGGAGCAGCACGGCGGCCACGACGATGCGCAGCCAGGCGACCTCGGGTGCGCCGACGACGGCGAACAACCCCACCGCGATCGCGGCGCCCAGGTACTGGGTCAACCCGGAGACGACGAAGAGGGCGGGTGGAGGGACCCGCCCCGCAGCGGAAGCCAGCGCGCGGCTGGGACCAGAGAGCACCCGACGACCCTACGTCGGCCCCTGCCGACCACGGGACCAGCAGCACCCGACGTGGTGTGACGCGCGACGCCGTCGGGCGGGGCCGTTCGCGTGGCCGTGGCCTGGCCTCCCGGAGGGCCGTGCGAACTGCCCCGCCCGACGGCGGAGTACCGAGAGTCACCCCTTGACGGAACCCGCCAGGAGACCTCGGACGAAGTACCGCTGGAGCGCCAGGAAGACGATGACGGGCACGACCATCGAGATGAACGCTCCTGCCGGCAGCAGGTGCCAGTTGGCTCCTCGTGACCCGGAGAGCTCGGCGATGCGGACCGTGAGGGGCGCGACGTCGAGCGCCGAGCCGAAGGTCAGCGCGACGAGCAGGTCGTTCCACACCCACAGGAACTGGAAGATCCCGAACGCCGCGATGGCCGGGACCAGGAGCGGCATGAGGACCGTGAAGAAGATCCGCACGTGCCCTGCGCCGTCGACGCGTGCGGCCTCGACGAGCTCGCGCGGGATGTCCTTCATGAAGTTGTGGAACAGGAAGATCGCGAGCGGCAGCGCGAAGATCGTGTGCGAGAGCCAGACGGGCCAGAACGAGCCGTCGATGCCCCAGCTCACGTACTGGGAGAGCAGCGGCACGAGCGTGACCTGGATGGGGATGATCTGGAGCGCGAAGACCGCGACGAACAGGAGGTTGCGGCCCCGGAAGTCGATCCACGCGAACGCGTACGCCGCGAGGAGCGCCAGGGTGATGGGGATGATGACGGCCGGCAGGGTGATGACGACCGAGTTCACGAAGTAGCTCGCGAAGTTGGTCGAGCTGCCGAAGAGCGCGTCCTGGTAGTTCTCGAGCGTGAACTCGGGGTTGCTGAACGCGGTCCACCAGCCGGTGCGGCGGATGTCCGCGGCCGGGCGGAAGGACGTGACGAGCAGGCCGAACGTCGGGATGGTCCACAGGACCGCGAGGACGATCGCGATGGCCGACGCGCTCTTGGAGCTCGCGCGGCGCCGGACGGCACCCGCTCGACGGTCGAGCCTGTCGAGCTTGCCGACGCCCTTGCCCTCCTCGGGGGTCTCGTCGACGATCGTGGTGTCGGGGATCGGGATGCTCATCGGATCTCCTCCGACGCCCGCAGCTGGCGCACGTTGTAGATGATGATCGGGATGACGAGGATGAACAGGATCACGGCGAGCGCGGCGCCGAGGCCCTTCTCGCCCTGTCGCAGGGCCTGCGTGTAGAACTCGTTCGCGACGACCGAGGTGTCGAACCGGCCGCCCGTCATGGTCCTGACGATGTCGAAGACCTTGAGGGTGCCTATCGCGATCGTGGTGAGGACGACGATGAGCGCGGGACGGATGCTCGGGACGGTGATGTAGCGGAACATGCGCATGCCCGAGACCCCGTCGAGACGGGCGGCCTCGACGATGTCGTCGGGGATGGCGCGGATGGCCGCGGCGAGGATCGTCATGGCGAACCCGGCCTGGATCCAGATCATGACCATGATGAGGAAGAACGTGTTCCAGGGGGCGTCGAGCAGGAACTTCTGGGGTTCGAGGCCCACCCAGACCAGGATCTGGTTCAGGAGCCCGATCTGCTGGATGTTCCCGATGTCGGCCTTGTACTCGTACATGAACTTCCAGATGATGCCCGCCCCGACCATGGAGATGGCCATGGGAAGGAAGATCAGGGTCTTGGCGAACTTCTCGAAGCGCGACCTGTCGATCACGACGGCGTAGATCAGGCCCAGCAGCGTCGAGACGAGCGGGACCACGATGACCCAGATCGCGGTGTTGCGCAGGACCACCTGGAACTCGTCACGGGTCAGCGCGGTGATGTAGTTGTCGAGGCCGACGAACTCCGTGCTGGTGCGGTTGAAGAACGAGTCACGGACGGTCTTGATGCCCGGGTAGAGCAGCCCGAACCCGATGAGCAGGAGCGCCGGGCCGGCGAAGACCGCGGCGATCACCCAGTTGGGGACCCGCTTGGGAAGGTCCGCGAGAAAGAGGATCACGCCCATCACGATGACGAACAGGAGGATCGCGAACAGCATGACCGCGAACTTTCCTGCCGGACCGTCGGGCGTCAGTAGCCAGTCCATGGAGCACTCCTTCGTGCGATGGGGGCCCGCCATGGTGGCGGGCCCCCATCTGTGGATCGTAGGTCAGGCGTCAGCGAACGGTCAGGACGTCGGCCACGACGCCTCGATCGCGTCGAGCACCGCGGTGTCCGACTTGTCGCTCGCGATCCACTCGGTCATCTCGGTCCAGAACGACCCTGCTCCCACGGCGGCGGGCATCATGTCCGAGCCGTCGAAGCGGAACACGTAGCTGTCGTCGGTCAGCAGACCGTACGAGAGCTGGTCGATCGGGGACTGCAGGAGGCTCTTGTCGAGCTCCTTGTTGGCGCTGATCCACCCCTGAGGGGTCGCGGTCGCCTTGGCGTTCGACCACTCGGGGCTCGTGAGGAACGCCTGGAAGGCCTGGACCTCGGGACGGTCCGCGAACGAGACGACGAACTCGCCACCGCCGAGAACCGGCTTGGCCTCGGTGTCGTTGCCCGGGAAGTAGAACGCGAAGACGTCGCCGTCCTCCGCGACCGTGGTGCCCTCGGGCCAGTTGGCCTGGTAGAACGACGCCTGGCGGTGCATGTAGCAGAGACCGTCCAGGATGGGCAGGCCACCCTCGGTGAACTCGGTCGTCGCGATCGACGAGACGTCGCCGATGCCACCGTTGACGTACTCGTCGTTCTTGAGCACCGTGCCGACCGTGGCCAGGGCGTCGGCGATCTGCGGGTCGTTGAACGGGATCTCGTGGTTGACCCACTGGTCGTAGACCTCGGGTCCGGCCGTGCGGAGGACGACGTCCTCCATCCAGTCGGTCGCGGGCCAGCCCGTGGCCTCACCCGAGCCGATGCCGGCGCACCAGGGCTTGATCTCGCCGTCCGGGTTGTCCGCGACGATCTGGTCGGAGAGGTCGATGAGCTCGTCCCAGGTGGTCGGGATCTCGTAGCCGGCGTCCTCGAACATGGCCGGGGAGTACCAGACGAAGGACTTCACGTTGGCGCCGAGCGGGGTCGCGTAGAGCGTCCCGTCGACCGTGCCGTAGTCGCGCCACGACTCGGTGTAGAACTCGTCGACGTTGGCCGACGCGGCGTCCCCGACGGGGAGGATCGCGTCCGGGTAGTCCTGGACGAGGCTCTTGAGGAAGCCCGGCTGGGGGATGTAGGCGATGTCCGGCGCGCTGCCGGACTGGATGCGGATGGGCAGCTGCGCCTCGAACTCCTTGGAGCCCTCGTACTTGATGGTGGCGCCCGTGCAGTCCTCGAACGGCTTGTAGGACTCCTGCTGCTGCTCGGCCTCGGTGTCGACGATCGTCGTGTAGACCGAGACCGTCTTGCCCGAGAGGTCGCCGTACTCCTCGTACGCCGCACAGTCCGCGGTCGCTGCCTCGGTGTCTCCGGCGTCTCCTCCGTCACCGCTGCTGCTGCAGGCGGTGAGCACGATGGCGAGGCTGGCTCCACCGGCGACGGCCGCGAGTGCGCGGCGCTTGATGGACAGGGTGCTTCTTGCCATGACTTTTCCTCCACAACGTTGTGGTGCTGACATCGCGGTCGGCCCGCAGGTGTCGCAGTCACGTCGGCCACGACGCGACTGCCCCACTGCTCATGCAAGCGTTTACATCCCGGTTGCGCAAGCACAAGCAGGGGTCACTTCAGTAACGATTCCGTTACTCATGACGCCTCGCAACCGCCCAGAGTGGTCGCGCTCCCACCACCGTGACCTGCGAAAGCCCGGAACGCCGCGGAACCGGGGTCAGCGAGGACGGGCGGTCGAGGTCCGTCGGACCAGGTGCGTCGGGTACGTCAGGCTCTCCGGGACGGGCGCGCCGTTGATCATCTCCATGAGCAGCATCGAGGCGTCGGCACCCTGCTGGTACGCGTCCTGCCCGATCGTCGTGAGCCCGACCAGCTCGCCCAGGTCGTGTCCGTCGACCCCGATGACCGACAGGTCTCCCGGCACGTCCAGGCCCAGGTCCCGGGCCGCGAGGATCGCACCCATCGCCATCTCGTCCGAGGCCGCGAAGATCGCTGTGACATCGGGTCGACGGCGCAGCAGCTCCCTGGTCGACGAACGGCCGCCCTCGACGTCGAACCCCCCGTTGGCCACGAGGTCGGCCGAGACCTCCAGGCCCGCGGCGACCAGCGCGCGCTCGTAGCCCGTCGAGCGCTCGACGGGCGGCGACCACGACGAGACCAGGTCCGGCATACCGGTGACGTGCCCGACGACCCGGTGCCCCAGGTCGATCAGGTGCCGGGTCGCGAGCGAGCCCGTGCGGACGTCGTCGAGCCGGACCGTGACCTGGTCCGCGGGGCCGGAGCCGACGAACGCGAGCGGGGTGCCCAGGTCGACGAGCGAGCGGACCTCGGCGTCGTCGAGCGGGAGCCCCACGACCAGGGTCCCGTCGACCCGCCGCTGCAGCACCGTGGGGTCGACCTTGCGGCGCGGCCGGTCCTCGCCCACCTCGAACGTGTAGAGCAGCACGTCGTAGCCCACCGAGCGCAGCGCGCGCTCGGCGCCCTCGATCACGTTGGCGAAGAACCACCGGCTGACCCACGGGGTGATCACACCGATCGTCCGCGTCCGGCCCGTCGCGAGCGAGGCCGCCGACGGCGACGGCACGTACCCCAGCTCCTCGGCCACGGCCCGGACCCGTGCGCGCGTCGCCGCCGAGACGTTCGGCAGCCCGCGCAGCGCTCGCGAGACGGTCGCCGTCGAGACCCCGGCCGCCTGCGCTACCTCGTCGATTCCTGCCACGAGGAGCGATTCTCCCCCGCGCGGGGGCCAGAAGCGATTCGCGCCCGGCATGCGCACACCGCGCAGGCATCCTTCGCGCGCGCCCCGCCCAGGCGCCTACCGTCTTGCGACCGGACTGCGCCGGCACCCGCCGCACCCCGGGAGTTGCACCCCGCCTGCCCTCCCGTGACACCCTGGGAGCAGGTCGGAGAGCCCCGCGGAACCCCGCATCGGCCCCGGCACACCCGAGCACGCACCGAGAGGAACACCATGATCGAGCTGAGGACCCCCCGCGAGATCGAGCAGATGCGCCCGGCCGGCCGCTTCGTCGCGGACGTCCTCACGCAGGTCGCCGCCGCCGCGAAGGTCGGCGTCAACCTGCTCGAGCTCGACGCCCTGGCCCACCGGATGATCAAGGAGCGGGGCGCCGAGTCCTGCTACATCGACTACCACCCCTCGTTCGGGGCGAGCCCGTTCGGCAAGGTCATCTGCACCTCGGTCAACGACGCCGTCCTGCACGGCCTGCCGTTCGACTACCGCCTCCAGGACGGCGACCTGCTGAGCCTCGACTTCGCGGCCTCGGTCGACGGCTGGGTCTCCGACAGCGCCGTGTCGTTCGTCGTCGGGAACCCGCGCGGGGGCGACCGCGGTGCCGCCGACCGCAAGCTCATCGAGGCGACGCAGGACGCGCTCGCCGCGGGCATCGCGGCCGCTCAGCCGGGCAACAAGATCGGCGACATCTCGGCCGCGATCGCGGCCGTCGGGCACGGCGCCGGCTACCGCATCAACACCGACTTCGGCGGGCACGGCGTGGGCCGCACCATGCACGGCGACCCGCACGTGCCCAACGACGGCCGCAAGGGCCGCGGGTTCCCGCTCAAGCCGGGTCTCGTGATCGCGATCGAGCCGTGGTTCCTCGAGACGACCGACGAGATCTTCACCGACCCCGACGGCTGGACGCTGCGCAGCGCCGACGGCTCGCGCGGTGCGCACTCGGAGCACACGGTCGCGATCACGGAGGACGGGCCGCTCGTCCTGACGGCGCGCGACTGACCGCTCCTCCGCCGGCTCGCTGCCGAGGTAGAACGTCCTGTGCGAGGTAGAACGCCCTGCGTTCTACCTCGCACAGGACGTTCTACCTCGCGGTCGGTGGCGGGTGGTCCACAGTCAGCAGTCAGCAGTCAGCCCGCAGACCTCAGGTCCTCAGGTCCTCAGGTCCTCAGGTCCTCAGGTCCTCAGGTCCTCAGACCAGGCTCCGCAGCACCGCGACCGCCCCGGCCTCGTCGATGCTTCCCGTGACCTCGTCGGCCGCTTCCTTGACCTCGGGATCGGCGTGGCCCATGGCCACCCCGCGACCGGCCCAGCGCAGCATGTCGATGTCGTTGCTGCCGTCGCCCACGGCCACGGTCGCGCCCGGCGCCACACCCAGCAGACCGCGCACGCGCTCGAGCGCGCTCGCCTTGGTCACGCCCAGCGGCGCGATGTCCATCCACGCCGACCAGCCGACCGCGTACGTCACGTCGCTCAGCCCGAGCGACCGCGCGAGCTCGCTGAACTCCTCGCTCGTCGAGCCCGGGCTGCGCACCACGACACGCGTGACCTCGCCCGACCACAGCTCCTCGAAGTCCACGACCCGGTGCACGCCGTCGAGCTCGCCGTGCGGGAAGAGGTCGTTCATGCGGAAGCCGACGCCCACGTCCTCGACCGCGAAGAGCGCGTCGGGCAGCTCGTCGCGCAGGAGCCGCAGCGCGCCCTCGGGGTTGAACGTGATGACCTCGTCGACCACGTAGCCCGTGGGCGACGCGTCGTCGAAACGAGCCGTCACGGAACCGTTCGAGCACACCATGTACCCCTCGGCGAGGCCGAGGCGCTCGGCGACGGGCAGGACCGCGATGAGCGAGCGTCCCGACGAGAGCATCACGTGGTGTCCGGCCGCACGAACGGCCGCGACGGCCTCGACGACGCCGTCGCTCAGGACGTCGTCGTGGCTCAGGATGGTCCCGTCGATGTCGAGCGCGACGAGCAGCGGGCCCTCCCCCGGACGGGCCGGGTTCACGGTCGGAGCAGCGTCAGGACCGGTGGTCCGACCCGGGCCCGGCGTCGCGGCAGCCGTCGCGGCACCGTCACCAGGAGCACGGTCCGTGCCCGACGGCGCCACCTCGCCCGGGGACGGAGACGCACCTGAGGGCGCCGCGCCGTCGGGCCGGGTGGTGCTGGTGACGTCCAGGCCCTCCTGCGGACCCGTCACTCCGTGACCTTCGAGGAGCCCTTCGACGACCCCCCCGAGGAGGCCGGCGGCGCGACCGGCTCGAGGACCTCGAGCCCGCCCAGGTAGGGCCGCAGGCCCTCCGGGACGCGGACCGAGCCGTCGGGCTGCTGGTGGTTCTCGAGGATCGCGACGATCCAGCGCGTCGTGCCCAGCGTGCCGTTGAGCGTGGCGACCGTGCGGGTCTCCGTCTTGCCGTCCACCTCGACGCGCTCGCGCACGCCCAGGCGGCGGGCCTGGAACGTGGTGCAGTTCGAGGTCGACGTCAGCTCGAGGTAGCGCTCCTGCGTGGGCAGCCAGGCCTCGCAGTCGAACTTGCGGGCAGCGCTCGACCCCAGGTCGCCCGCGGCCGTGTCGATCACGCGGTACGGCAGCTCGCACTTGCGCAGCATGGCCTCCTCCCAGCCCAGGAGGCGCTGGTGCTCGGCCTCGGCGTCCGCCGGGTCGATGTAGCTGAACATCTCGACCTTGTGGAACTGGTGCACGCGGATGATGCCGCGCGTGTCCTTGCCGTACGAGCCGGCCTCGCGGCGGTAGCACGCGCTCCAGCCCGCGTAGCGCTTGGGGCCGTCCGACAGGTCGAGGATCTCGCCCGAGTGGTAGCCCGCGAGCGCGACCTCGCTCGTGCCGACCAGGTACAGGTCGTCGGCCTCGAGACGGTAGATCTCGTCCGCGTGGGCGCCCAGGAAGCCCGTGCCCTGCATGATCTCGGGACGCACGAGCGTGGGCGTGATGACGGGCGTGAAGCCCTCCTGGAACGCCTGGTCCATCGCGGCGTTGAGCAGCGCGAGCTCGAGGCGCGCCCCGATGCCCGTGAGGTAGTAGAACCGCGCGCCCGACACCTTGGCGCCGCGCTCGGTGTCGATCGCGCGCAGGCCCTCGCCCAGCTCGAGGTGGTCGCGGGGCGTGAAGCCCTCGGCCGCGAAGTCGCGGATGGTGCCCTCCTCGCGGAGCACGACGTAGTCGTCCTCGCCGCCCGGAGGGGCCCCCTCGATCACGTTGGAGATCTTGTAGAGGACGTCCTTGAGCTGCGCCTCGGCGTCGTCGGCGTCCTTCTGGCGGGCCTTGACGCCCTCGGCGAGCTGCTTGGTGTGCGCGAGCAGGGCGGTCTTCTCCTCGCCCTGCGCCTGGGCGACCTTCTTGCCCAGGGACTTCTGCTCGGCCCGCATCTGCTCGAAGTCCGTCAGCGCGCTGCGACGGCGGGAGTCGGCGTCGAGCGCCTGGTCCACGAGGGCGGGGTCGTCGCCGCGAGCCACCTGGCTGGCGCGGACGACGTCGGGGTTGTCGCGCAGAAGTCGAAGATCGATCACCACTAGAGGGTATCCAACGTGCGGGAGGGCGCGGCACGGGGCCCGCCGACGGCACGTCCGGCGGGCAGACCGTTCACCCCCGGCGGCCCAGCGGGATCACGAGCGGCGTCCCCGTGACCGGGTCGTCGATGATCGTGCACCGCAGCCCGAACACCTCCTCGACGAGCTCGGCCGTCACGATCTCCCCGGGAGCCCCCTGCGCGACCACGGCGCCGTCCTTCATCGCGACCAGGTGCGTCGCGTAGCGGCAGGCGTGGTTGAGGTCGTGCAGCACCGCGACGAGCGTGCGCCCCTCGCGGTTGAGGTCACCGAACAGCTCGAGCAGCTCGATCTGGTGGGCGATGTCGAGGAACGTCGTGGGCTCGTCGAGCAGCAGCAGCTCGGTCTCCTGCGCGAGCACCATGGACACCCACACGCGCTGGCGCTGCCCGCCCGACAGCTCGTCGACGGGCCGCGCCGACAAGGGCGTGACCTGCGTGGCCGCGAGCGCCCGCACGACGGCGTCCTCGTCGTCGCGCGACCACTGCCGCAGGAGCTTCTGGTGGGGGTAGCGGCCGCGCGCCACGAGGTCCGCGACCGTGATGCCGTCGGGCGCGATCGACGTCTGGGGCAGGAGCCCGAGCCGGCGCGCGACCTCCTTGGCCTTGTAGGACGTGATGGTCTTCCCGTCGAGCACGACCTGCCCGGCGCTCGGGGTGAGCAGCCGCGACAGCGCGCGCAGCAGCGTCGACTTGCCGCACGCGTTGGGCCCGACGATCACGGTGAAGGACCGGTCGGGGATCGCGACGTCGAGCCCCTGGGACACGATGCGCTCGTGGTACCCGATGCTGAGGCCCTCGGCGCGCAGCCGGGGCTCGCCCGGGGCCGCGGGGGCGGCCTGGGGAGTGGCTCCCTGCCCGACGGCGGGGCTCGCCGCGGGCGCGTCGGCCTCGGCCGGGATCGTGGTCACCGGGTGCGTCGTGGCGGTCATCGCCGTCTCCTCGGGAGGGGTGGGGCTGGTCGGGGGTGCGTCGGCGGCCGGTGCGGTCGGGCTCGTGCGGGTCGCGGGCCCGCGGGTCGCGGGTCGGGTCCAGGTGCTCACTGTCGCCTCGCCTCCCGGGCCAGCAGCCACACGAGGTAGCAGCCGCCGATGCTCACGGTCACGACGCCGACGGGCAGCTGGGTGGGTGCGAAGGCCCGCTGGGCGACCAGGTCGCTCGCGGCGAGCAGCGCCGCGCCCATGGCGGCCGAGGACGCGAGGCCGACGGTCGCGCCGCGCGTGAGACGCCGTGCGAGCTGGGGGGCCGCGAGCGAGATGAACGCGATCGGTCCGGCCGCCGCCGTGACGAGCGCGGTCAGCGCGACCCCCACGACGACGAGCGAGAGCCGCGTGCGCTCGGAGCGGACCCCGAGGGCCTGCGCGGCGTCGTCGCCCATCTCGAGGACGTTCATGCGTCGCCCCAGGAGGAACAGCGGGGGCACGAGGACCGCGAGGATCAGCACGACCGGCAGGACCTGGGTCCACGACAGCCCGTTGAGGCTGCCCGCTCCCCAGGTCGCGGCGGCCATGGCGCGCGAGAGCTCGGCCTTGAGGATGAGCCACGTGTCGACCGAGGCGAGCATCGCGCTGATCGCGATGCCCACGATGATGAGCCGGAAGCCCTGCACGCCGTTCTTGTACGCGAGCAGGTAGACGATGCCCGCGGTCGCGAGCCCGCCGATCATGGCCCCGGCCGCGACCGCGCCGTACGAGCCGCCGAGGACCAGGATCACGACGAGCGCACCGGTGTAGGCGCCCGTGTTGAACCCGATGATGTCGGGGCTGCCGAGGGGGTTGCGGGTCAGCGACTGGAAGATCGCGCCGCTCATCCCCAGGGCGCCGCCCAGCAGGATCGCGAGCAGGACGCGTGGCAGCCGCCACTCGACGACGACCATGCGGACCACGTCCGAGGCCTCGCCCGTCAGGGCGCGCAGCACGTCGGGGACCGCCACGGCGTAGTCGCCCACGCCGAGCGCCACGACGCCGACCGCCGCGGCGAGCAGCACCAGCACGAGCGTCACGACGGCGGCGCGCACGTCGAGGCGCGCGGAGAACCGTCCTCGGCGCGAGCGCAGGACGCGGGTCGGCCGACCGAAGTCGAGCCGTTCGGCCTGAGCGCGGTCGGTGACCGGGGCCGGGGTCTGCACAGGAGCCGTCACAGCCCGCTCACCTGCCTGCGTCGCACGAGCCAGATGAGGACCGGGGCGCCGACGAACGCCGTGACGATGCCGACCTGCAGCTCGGCGGGCCGCAGAACCAGGCGCGCTGCGACGTCGGACACCAGCAGAAGGACGGGCGACAGGACGAGCGTGTAGGACAGGATCCACCGCTGGTCCGGGCCGACGATCCAGCGTGCGACGTGCGGGACCATGAGCCCCACGAACCCGATGGGGCCCGCGGCCGCCGTCGCGGCGCCGCACAGGAGCGTCACGGCGATCACGACGATCGTGCGGGTCCGGTTGATGTGGGCGCCGAGCGACCGGGCCAGGTCGTCGCCCAGCGCGACCGCGTTGAGCGGGCGCGCCGCGACGACCGCGAGCACGACGCCCACGAGGATGAACGGCGTGACCGTCCCGACCATCTCCCACGAGCGGTTGCTGAGGGTGCCCGCCCCCCAGTAGCGCATCTTGTCGAAGACCTGCGGGTTGAGCAGCGTGATGCCGGACGAGATCCCGCCCAGCACCGCCCCGATCGAGATGCCCGCGAGCGTGAGCCGGACGGGCGTCGCGCCCCCGCGCCCGAGCGAGCCGATGAGGTACACGACGACCGTCGTGACGATCGCCCCCAGGAACGCGAACCAGATGTACTGCTGGATGTTGACGACGCCGAACGTCGCGACCCCGATCACGACCGCGAAGCCCGCGCCCGCGTTGACGCCCAGGATGCCGGGGTCGGCGAGCGGGTTGCGGGTCAGGGCCTGGATGAGCGCGCCCGAGAGGCCGAGCGCGACCCCGACCAGGAGGCCGAGGGCCGTGCGGGGCAGGCGCAGGTCGCGCAGGATGACCACGTCGTTCGGGTCGGCGCCGGGGGCTCCGACGAGCGCCGACCACACCGAGGCCAGCGGGATCGTCTTGGAGCCCACGACGAGGCTCACGAAGAGCATCAGGACCAGGACGCCGACGGCGACGAGCAGCCACGCGGTCCGCGAGGCGTTGGTCGCGGCGAGACCGGGCGTCCTGTCCGCGGTCGGGGCCTGCGCGGGGGCGGCCGGACCACCCCCGGCGGTCGCGTCGTGCGACGCGCCGCTCGGGGCCGCCCCCGCGGGGGCACGTTCGGTCGTCGTCATCTCACAGCCCCAACGACTCGAGCTTGTCGAAGTACGCGTCGGTGATCTCTTCCTCGTCGCGCTCCTCGTCGGCCCACAGGGAGTCGATCCACGCCTTGACGCTCGGGTCGAGGTTCTCCCAGCGCTCCTCCCACTCCTCGGCCTTCGCGGTCCAGTACCCGATGGTCTTGTAGGCCGTGACGGGCAGCCCGCGCTCGTGGCGCAGGTACTTGCGGACGGCACGCAGCACCTTGGTCTCCCCTGCGAACCAGACGTACCCGACGCCGTCGGGCAGCTCGATGCTCCGCAGGATCTCCTCGAGCCGGCACGGCCCGTGGCCGTTGCCGCCGTAGACCCACGCGATCTCGACGTCGGGGTTCACGGGGAAGGACTGGCGGTGGCCCGCGTCGGGCACCTCGACGACCACGCGCGTGCGCACGCCCGCCGGGGCCTGCTCGATCAGGCGCCCGACCGCGGGCAGGCCCGTCGCGTCCGCGAGGAGGATCTGCCACGCGAGGTCCGCGGGCGGGTCGTACAGCCCGTGGGGCGTGTTGAGCCCGACGACGTCGCCCGGCCTCGCCCGCCGGGCCCAGGTCGCGGCGACCCCGCCCTCGTGCACGACGAAGTCGATCACGACCTGGCCGGGCTCGGGCACGGCCCGGACCGTGTAGGTCCGCATGGGCGAGGGCTCGACGCCCTCGGGGTAGTCCCACGACGTCTCGGTCGCGAAGGGCAGGACCGGCTCGGTCTCGCCCGGGGCGGGCAGGAAGACGCGCAGGTACTCGTCTCCCACGCCCGTCGACTCGAAGTCGGCGAGGCCCTCGCCACCCAGCGTGACCCGGATCATGCCGGGGGTCAGGCGCTCGACCGCCACGACCTCGGCCCGGTGGATGCGCATCACGGCAGCAGCGCCTTCTCGACGACCTCGAGGAACGCGTACTGGCCGCTGGGCGACCCGTAGACCATCTCGAGGTCGTGGACCGCGACGTGCTGGTTCGTGACGAACGGCAGGGCGGCCCACAGACCGTTGCCCGCGAGCTCGGCGAACGGGTCGTCGAGCTCGCCCGTCTTCTCGTCCGGCGCGGTCGAGGTGAAGGCCCAGTCGATGCCCGCGAGCTGCTCGAGCTGCTCGGTGCCGAGCGTGGTGCCCTCCTCGGGCTCGACGAGCGGCGAGATCTTCAGACCCAGGTCGTTGAAGACCAGGCAGGGCGTGCCGTAGCAGGACACGATGATCTCGCCGTCGCCGTAGCCGACCGGCGCGACGACCGGGTCGATGCCGGCCTCGGCGAGGCGGGCCTTCACGTCGTCGACCTTGGCCTGGTACTTCGCGGTCCAGGCGTCGTGCTCCTCGACCTTGTCGAACGCCTCCGCGACCTCGGCGAAGCTCTCGCGCCAGTCACGGCCGTCGAACCCGTTGAAGCTGTACGTCGGGGCGATGTCGGGAAGCTTGGTCACGAGCTCGTCGTCGTAGCCCAGGCCGTTGAGGATCACGTCGGGCTGGGCGGCGAGGATCTCCTCGTAGTTGTACTCGGGGAAGTTCTCGAACGTCTTGATGCCCTCGAGCGCCTCCTGGTCGAAGAACGACGGGAAGGTCGTGTACCCCTGCGAGCGGATGGGCTGCGACCCGGCGAGCGGGATGCCCAGCGTGATGAGCATGTCGAGGTCGGTCGTGTACACACCGAGCGCGGCCTGCGGGTCTGCCGGGATCGTGGTCTCGCCGAACGCGCTCTGGACCGTGCGGGTGCCGGCCTCCTTCGTGTCGGCGCCGCTCGTGCCGCCGCCGTCCCCGGCGTCGGTGCCCGACGCGCACGCGCCCAGGAGCAGGGCGAGCGTGGCGGCCGAGGCGGTCGCGAGCAGGGTGGACCAGCGGGTGGTGCGTGTGGTCATGGGACTTCCTGGTTCGTGTGGCCGCGAGGTCGCGGCGGGGGACGGAGCCGTCGTGGGAGCCCGCGGTCGCGGGCGTCGATCGGCCGTGGGAGCAGCCGGGTCGGGGCGCCGGGCGCCCGCGGCCCCGGTTCAGAGCAGGTGCGCGGCCTCGCGCAGGTCCTCGGCGAAGACCTGGGCCGTCAGGGCGAGCCCGAAGTTGCGGTCGTAGCGGAGCTCGGCCACGCGCCCCGCCTGGACGGCGGGCACGGCCAGCCACGCGGGGTTGGACGCCGCGGGGTCGTCGGGGTTCTGGAGGATGATCAGGTCGGCCTCGTGGAAGACGTCGAGGTTCTCGAACGAGTACCTCGACACCGAGCCGTTGCTCTGCCCGGCGGCCGGGAGCACGAGGTCCATGCCGACGTCGCGGGCGATGCCCGAGCAGTAGCTGTCGGGCTCCTGGATCCAGAAGCCCTCCTCGTCGGCTCCCGCGATGACGACCTTGCGGCCGGTCACGAGCGGGGCGATCTCGGCGGCGACGTCCGCGACCGTGGCGTCGTAGGCGTCGATCGCCTCGGTCGCCTGCTGCTCGCGGCCGAACGCGGCGAGCTGGCGCCGCAGCGAGGCCTTCCAGTCGGGGTCGTCGTCACCCACGACCAGGACGGGAGCGATGCCCTCGGCCAGCAGCTCGTTCTCCTGGTAGTACGTCCACCACCCCGCACCGACCACGAGCATGTCGGGCGAGTGGGACAGGATCGACTCGGCGTTCGGCTCGATGTTGGAGCCGCCCAGGTGCTCGACGCCCAGCGGCAGGTGCGCCATGAGGTGGCTCTCGTCGGACCACTCGGTCGCCACGATCGGCAGCCCGGCGAGGATCGCGAACTCGAGCCCCGCCCGGGCCTCCAGGACGACGACCCGCTCGGGGTGCAGGGGCAGGTTCGTGCGGTAGCCGTCGTGCTCGAACGGCATGGTCTCGCCGCCGACAGGTGTTCCTGCCGCCTGGCCCGACCCGTCGCCGCACGCGGCGAGGAGCCCCGCGACCGTGAGCGCCCCGGCGCCGATCAGGAAGTCGCGGCGCGTGATCGCCGCGACGACCCGTTGCCACCGGTCGTCGCCGACCGGGATGGACGAAGGGTCCGCAGGGGTGTCGGGGCGGGCGGTCAGGACGAGGGTCACGAGGTCTCCCGGTCGAGCGACGGCGACACGACGGTCCCCGTCAGAGGCAGTTAGGTATCCCTACCCTAACCACGTCGGGACGGCGGAAACTGGCCGATCGTCGCTGCCAGAGGCCAGGGGATGTTCCGCATCGGCCCTGACCGACGCGACGTACCAGCCCGGGGTGTGGCCGAGGACCCTGCGGAAGGACTGCACGAACGCGCTCGGCGTCCGGTACCCCACCCGGCGGCTCACGGTCCCCACGGGCATGCCGCCCGCGAGCAGGCCGATCGCGACCCGGACCCGCGCGTGGATGCGCCACTGCGCGAACGTCATGCCCGTCTCGCGATGGAACAGCCGCGAGAAGTTGCGCACGCTGACCGACACCTCGCGCGCCCACGCCTCGAGGGAACGCGTGTCGGCCGGGTCGTCGAGCAGCCGCCGGGCGACCGACTCGAGACGCGCGTCCGAGGGCATGGGCAGCACCATGGGCGTGACGTCCACGGGAGACAGGAGGTCGACGACGACACGCTCGCTGCGCCGTCGGGCCGCGGGATCCATGCCGTGCCTGAACAGGTGGACCATGAGCTCGCGCGCCGCCGGAGGGACCGAGACCGCCGTGGTGCGGTGCGCGCGGTCGAGGACCGCGACGAACGTGTCCTCCGCGGAGGCGGCAGCACCGGGCGGGCCGGGCCGTTCGCCGGGTCGCCCGGCCGGCTGCTCGGCGGCCCGCTCGGCCGACGGCGCCGACAGGTCCGCGTCGACGTAGGTGCAGTAGAACCCCGTGCCGCCCGCGGTCTGTACCGCGTGCGCGACGCCCGCCGGGATCCACAGCCCGATCGTCGGCGGGACCGCGAAGAAGCCGTGCTCGGTCTCGACCGTGAGCACGCCCTGCGTGCCCCACAGGAGCTCGTGGAACGCGTGCACGTGCACGGGCCACAGGCCCGGGGTGCTGGGCGGGAAGTGGGACGTCGAGACCGACCGGACCTCGCGGGCCGCGGCCACGATCGCGACGTCCTCGGCGTGCTGCTGCGCACACTGGGCGTCAGCGGGGCGGACGCCGTCGGGCATGACGATCGGGACGAACGGGACGGAGGGAGGCGCCTGGCCGATGAGCGACATGATCCGGCAGGCTATCCCACATCGTCTCATGAAGGTAAGCATTACCTTAGCAAGCATGCCTCCCCGTCTCCGCCGTCCTGCACGCCCGGACCGGCGACCACGCCCCGCCCACGGGACCGGCGTCGCCGTACCGACGACCGTCGGCGGAGTCTTCCGCCTCGTGCTCGCCGGCAACCGACGCTGGCTCCTGCTGACCGTGGGCGCGGGCGGCTTCATGGTCCACCAGGTCGCCGAGGCCCTCGTGCCCGTGCTGATCGGCGTGGTCGTGGACCGTGCGATCGTCCCGCGCGACGGCACGGCGCTCGGCCTGTGGCTCGGTGTGCTCGCCGCGGTCTTCGTCGTCCTGACCATGGCGTGGCGGATCGGCATGCGCTCGACCGTGCGCGCCTTCTCGTTCGCGGCGCACGACCTGCGCCAGCTCACGGTCGCGCGCGTGCTGGACCCGCTCGGCATGGCCCGGCAGCGCGCCGCGGGCGAGACCCTGACCATCGCGTCCTCCGACACCAACCGCGTCGCAGGGATCTCGTGGCTCGTCACGGGTCAGCTCGGCGCGCTCGCCGCGATCGGCACGACCGCCGTGAGCCTCCTGCTCGTCTCGGTGCCGCTCGGGATCGCGGTCCTCGTCGCGACGCCCGTGATGCTGCTCGTGATGCACCGGCTCTCGGTGCCGCTCGAGGCCCGCAGCGAGACCGAGCAGGAGACCGCGGCGCGCGCCGGGGGCCTCGCGACCGACCTCGTCACGGGCCTGCGCGTCCTCAAGGGCCTGGGCGCCGAGGAGGCCGCGGCCGACCGCTACCGGCGCGCGAGCCGCGACTCCCTCGCGGCCGCGCTGCGGGCGGTGCGCTCCCGGGCCGCGTACCAGGCCGTGAGCACCGTGCTCTCGGTCGTCTTCCTCGCGGCGGTCGCGCTCTTCGCGGGCCGCATGGCGCTCGCCGGGCAGATCACCGTGGGTGAGCTCGTCGCGGTCGTGGGCCTCGCGCAGTTCGTCCAGGAACCCATGTCCCGGACGGGCTTCCTGGGGGTCGAGCTCGCGCAGAAGCGGGCCTCCGCGCGGCGTCTGCTGCTCCTGCTCGGCGAGCCGACCGTCCACAGCCCGGTGGACGGGGCGGCGAGCGCCGCGCACGCGGGCACCCGCGGCGGCGGGGCCGCGACCGTGACGATCACGGGCGTCTTCGGCGGGTCCGTCGTGCCTCGCGTCACGGCCCGGGCGGGCCAGGTCGTGGGAGTCGTCGTGCCCGACGGCGGCGACGCGGCCCGGCTCGTCGACGTCCTCGGGTGCCGCGCCCCCGCCCCGCCCGGAGCCGTCGTCGTGAACGGTACCGACCTCGCCGCCCTCGACCCCTCGGCCGGGCGTGCGCTCGTGTTCGCGGCCCGGCACGACGCGTCGTTGTTCAGCACGAGCGTGCGCGAGAACCTTGCGCCCGACGGGCCGCTCGACGACCGGGCGATCGACGCCTCGGGGACCGGCGAGGTGCTCGGGCACCTCGCCGAGGGGCTCGACACGCCGCTGGTCGGCCGCGGCCAGCACCTGTCCGGCGGGCAGCGCCAACGTCTGGTCCTGGGGCGTGCGCTGCACCGGCCCGAACCCGTGCTCGTCCTGCACGACCCCACGACCGCGGTCGACACCGTGACCGAGGCCAGGATCGCCGCCGCGCTGCGCGGCTTCCCGGAGCGCGCGCTCGTGCTCGTGACCTCGAGCCCGACGCTCCTGGCCGTGTGCGACGAGGTCGTCACGGCGGTCGCGGTCGTGGCGACCCCTGCCGGCACCGACCGTGAGCTGGTCGCCTCGTGAGCGCCGACGTCGTGACCGCCGACCCCGGGCAGGCCGGTCCCGCGGCCGCCGACGACCCGAGAACCACCGCCGTCCCGGCGCGGACCATCCTGCCCGTCGCCACGACCGCCGCGACCAACACCGCGCTGTGGCGCATGCTCACGAGGCGCCGGTGGCTCTTCGCCGGGACCGTCGCGGTGCTGCTGGCCGGCTCGGTCGCGGGCCTCGCCACTCCGGCCCTGCTCGGGGTCATGGTCAACGTCGTCGTCGAGGGCGGCCGGACGTCGGAGCTCGTGCGGTTCGGCCTGCTGCTCCTCGGAGCAGGGGTGCTGAGCGCGGTGCTCGGCTACCTGGGACAGACCTTGCTCGCCCGGATCTGCGAGGGCGCGCTCGCCGACCTGCGCGAGGACGTCCTCGCGAGCGCTCTCGACCTGCCGCTCGAGCAGGTCGAGAGCGCCGGCGTCGGCGACGTCGTCGCGCGTGTCTCGGGGGACGTCGACGCCGTGAGCGAGGCGATCTCGGGCGTCCTGCCCGCCGTCACGTCCGCTGTGTTCACGATCGCCCTGACGCTCGTGGGGCTCGGAGCCCTCGACTGGCGCTTCGCGCTCGCCGCGGTGGCCGCCGCCCCCCTGCAGGTCGTGTCGCTGCGCTGGTTCCTGCGCCGCTCGGGACCCGTCTACCGCGAGGTCCGGGTCGCCGAGGCCCAGCGCACCGAGCAGGTCATCGAGACGGTCGCGGGGGCCACGACCGTCACGACCCTGGGGCACGGCGAGCGGCACGAGGACCTCGTGGCGCAGTCCTCGATCCGGGCCATCGACCTGTCGCTGACCGGGATCGCGCTCCTCACCCGGTTCTACAACCGCCTCAACATCGCCGAGCTCATCGGCCTCGGGGCCGTGCTCGCGGTCGGGTTCTGGCTCGTCTCGGGGGACGCCGTGACCGTGGGCGCCGCGACGGCCGCGGCACTGTACTTCCACCGGCTGTTCGGGCCCATCGGGATGGTCCTGGGCGAGTTCGACGAGATCCAGAAGGCGGGGGCCGGGCTCGCACGGCTCGTGGGCGTGACGACCGCGACCACGTGGCCGGTCGAGGGTGGCGGACCCTCCGACCCGGCCGATCATCGCTCCGCCCAGGGCGACCGTCCCGCGAGCGCCGCCGACGTGCCGGGGCCACGCTCCGCCGTCGTGCTCCGGGACGTGACCTTCGCCTACTCCCCCGGGCGCGACGTCCTCACAGGCGTCGACCTCGAGGTCGCGGAGGGCGAGCACGTCGCGCTCGTCGGGGCGTCCGGGGCCGGCAAGACGTCGGTCGCGAAGCTCGCGATGGGCATCCACCGCCCGACGCGCGGCGCCGTGCAGGTCCTGGGCGCGACGCCGGGGCGACGCCGTCGGGCCGCCGCCGACGAGGGGCTGCCCGCCCCCCGGCCGGACGCGGCCATGGTGAGCCAGGAGGTCCACGTCTTCAGCGGGACCCTCGCCGAGGACCTGCGGCTCGCCGCGCCCCGCGCGAGCGACGCCGAGCTGCACGCGGCCCTCGACGCGGTCGAGGCGCGCTGGGTCGCCGACCTGCCCGAGGGCCTCGCGACCGCGGTGGGTGCGGGCGGCCTCGACCTCTCGCCGGACCGCGCGCAGCAGCTCGCGCTCGCTCGGATCCTGCTCCTGGACCCCGCGGTCGTGGTGCTCGACGAGGCCACGGCCGAGGTCGGGACCGACGGCGCCGCGACGCTCGACCGGGCGGCCCGGGCCGCGCTGGCGGGGCGGACCGCGGTCGTGATCGCGCACCGGCTGAGCCAGGCCGCGGCAGCCGACCGGGTCGTCGTCATGGATGCCGGGCGGGTCGTCGAGTCGGGGACGCACGACGAGCTGCGCGCGGCCGGCGGGCAGTACGCGCGGCTGTGGGCCGCGTGGGAACGGGGATCGGGCGAGCGCTGAGCCGGACGGGCCTCGACGGTCGGGTACGTCACCTTCGGCGGGCACGACCGTCGCCCCCGGCATCCCGAGCGCTACCGTGTCCGACATGGGTTGGGAAATGTGGTTGGGAGTCGCGGCGGTCGCCATCTCCGCCGTCGCGCTCACGGTCGCGATGACCGTCTGGTCGCAGCAGCGACGCCGACGACGCCTCGACCCTCCCGTCGTCCCCGCCGACGCACCCTCCGACGACACCGGCCAGCTCATCGCGTTCGTCGCCAACCCGTCCAAGCCCGCGGCCGCGAACCTCGAGCGCACGGTCCGCCAGGTGTGCGCCGAGGCCGACCTCCCCGACCCGCTGTGGTTCGAGACCACGATCGAGGACCCGGGTGTGGGACAGACCCGCGAGGCCCTCGCGCGCGGCGCCGACATCGTGGTGGCGGTCGGCGGCGACGGGACCGTCCGGGCCGTCGCCGAGGCCATGGTCGGCACGGGCACACCCATGGGCCTCATCCCCATCGGCACGGGCAACCTGCTCGCGCGCAACCTCGACCTGCCCATCACCGACCCGGACGAGGCGCTGCGCATCGTCGTCGCGGGCGCGGACCGCGTGATCGACGTCGGCTGGGCGCGCGTCCTGGAGTACGCGGAGCCCGACGGCGGCGCGCGCGGCCCCGCGCGGACCGGCGCCACGGGCGCGGACGCGGGGGGTGCGGACGCCACGGGCGACGAGGACGCCGGCACGGCCGCCGGCTCTGACGGCAAGGACACCTCCGCCACCTCGGTCGAGCAGCCCGAGGGCACGCTCGCGGCCCGGGACACCGAGACCGCGCACATCTTCCTCGTGATCGCGGGGCTCGGGTTCGACGCCGCGATGGTCGCGGACGCCGACGCGACCCTCAAGGCCAAGGTGGGCTGGGTCGCGTACTTCGTCGCGGGGATCCGGCACCTGCACGGCCGCCGCCTGCGCGCCCAGATCCAGCTCGACGACGCACCTCCCGTCCAGGCCAAGCTGCGCACCCTCATGGTCGGCAACTGCGGCAAGCTGCCCGGCGGCATCACGCTGCTGCCCGACGCGGTGCTCGACGACGGCATCCTCGACATCGCCGCGATCGACACCCGGGGCGGGGTCGTGGGCTGGGCCCAGCTCTTCGGCGACGTCGTCATGCAGGGGTTCGGCGTGACCAACGACCTGCCCGCGAAGATCGGCCGGATCGACCACGCGCGCGCCAAGCGCGTCCGCGTCCGGGTCGAGGGCGGCGAGCAGGCGCAGGTCGACGGTGACCTCCTGGGACGGGCCGTCGAGCTCGAGGCCTGGGTCGAGCCGGGCGGGCTGGTCGTGCGCACGGCCTGACCGGCAGGCATCATTCGACCTGACGCCCGAACTTCACCACCGAGGAGCACCCCCTAGATGACCGCACCGCAGGACGCTTCTCCGCACCGTGGCCTGGCGCCGTCGACCCGGACCCTGATCAGCCTGGCCGCTGCCGTGATCGTCCTCGCGGGCGTGTACTTCGCGCGCGGGCTGTTCGGACCGCTCGCTCTCGCGGCCGTCGTCGTGATCATCGTGCAGCCGGTCCGCGGTCCGCTCGAGCGCCGCGGCTGGCCACGATGGGCCGCGACGACCGGGATGATCGTCGTCGCCTACCTGATCCTCGGAGCGCTCGCCGCGCTCCTCGCGTTCGCCGGGGTCCAGTTCGCGAACCTCGTGAGCCAGTACCTCGACGACCTCGCCAAGACCGTCGACCAGGTCACGGCGTGGCTCGAGTCGTTCGGCGTCGAGGGGCAGGTCGCGGACGCGGTGTCGTCGTGGCTCGACCCGAGCACCATCGCGGGCCTCGCGGCCACGGTGGGCGGTACGGCCATGACCGTGCTCACCGCCTTCTTCTTCGTGCTCGCGTACGTGATCTTCATGGCCGCGGACGCCGGGCGCTACCAGGACGCGGGCGCCCGCTTCGGGGCGACGCGCCCCGCGACGCTCGCCCGGATCACGGCGTACAACTCCGGGGTGCGTCGCTACTTCGTCGTCAACGCCTCGTTCGGTGCGGTCGTGGCCGTGATCGACGGCGTGGCCCTGTGGTGGATGGGGGTCCCTGCGCCCGCCGTCTGGGCCATCCTCGCGTTCGTCACCAACTTCATCCCGAACATCGGGTTCGTGCTCGGCGTGGTCCCTCCCACGGTCATGGCGCTCGTCGTGGGCGGCTGGCCGCTCGCGCTCGGGGTGGTCGCGGTCTACTGCGTGGTCAACGTGGTCCTGCAGGTGCTCGTGCAGCCCAAGTTCGTGGCCGACGCCGTGAACCTGAGCCTCACGCTGAGCTTCTTCTCGGTCGTCTTCTGGACCCTCGTGATCGGCCCGCTCGGCGCGATCCTCGCGATCCCGCTCACGCTCCTCACCCGGGCGCTGATCATCGAGGGGGACCCTGACTCGGGCTGGTTGCGCTACCTGTCGGGCGACGCGTCGGGGGCGCCGCCCGCAGAGCCGGCACCGGCGAGGGCCAAGGCCCCGGAGGAGGCGCCGGCGGCCTCCACGAGAGCGCTGGCGGTCGAGGCGAGCACCGGTGCGGCCTCGGACGGTCCCGACGGCGACGAGCCGGACCGCCCGACCACCTGAGCCACTTCCGTCCCTGCTGCGCCGACCTCGTGGAGGATCTGTGGCCGCGCAGCCCGGTCGACGGGCCGCCGACGTGACCCCCCGTAGGCTGGACCGGTGACGAATCCGGCCCCCGCACAGACCCCTCGTCGCACCAGTCGTCGGGGGTTCGCCGCGCTGCTCCTCGCGATCGGCGCGCTCGTCGGCCCGGCGCTGCCCGCCGCGGCCGCTCCCGCGACCACCTCGACGACCACCACCGAGACCACCGCCGACTCCTCACCCGAGGGCCCGACCGTCCTGGTCGGTGTCGCCGGGCTGCGCTGGACGGACGTCAACCCGACGACCGTGCCGCACCTGTGGAGCATGATCGGGTCGAGCTCGGTCGGGTCGATCAACGTCCGCACGGGCGCCGGCCCGGTCACGTGCTCGCTCGACGCGTGGCTCACGCTGTCCGCGGGGCAGCGCGAGTCGAGCGCTCCCCCGGTCGTCGAGCCGGTGCCCACGGACGACCCGGCGGACCCGGCCGAGGTCACGTCCACGGTCGACTGCGAGCCCCTGCCCACGATCGACGCGGGGACGGGCGTGAGCTCGTCGTCGGTGCCGGGCTGGTCCACGCTCACGACCGGTCCCGAGGACCTGGTCGAGGAGCCGGCCGACACCACGGTCGATCCCGAGACGGGCGCCGTGGTGCCCCGCGGGCCGGGCGCGCTCGGCACCGAGCTCGCGGCGGCGGGCGTGTGCAGCACCGCTGTCGGCCCGGGCGGTGCGATCACGCTCGCGGACTCGACCGGCGCGGTCTCGCGCTACGTCCCGACGCTCGACGCCCTCTCGCAACAGGAGCTCGCGGCGTGCGACACGGTCGTGATCGACCAGGGCGAGCTGCCCGAGTCGTCGCCCGAGCGGGCCGAGGCCCTGCGCGAGCTCGACCAGGTCCTCGAGCGCCTGACCTCCGACCTGCCGCGCGACTCACGTGTCCTCGTGGCGGGGATCGCCGACACCCCGGGCGCCAAGCCTGGTCTGCAGGTCGTCGTGGACTGGACGGCCTCGGGCTCGGCGCACGGCTGGCTCCAGTCGGAGTCGACGCGCTTCAAGGGTCTCGTCCAGCTCACGGACCTCACCGCGACGCTCGCGGCCGACGCCGGGATCAGCACCGCCGCGTTCGAGGGGGGCGCCCCGCTCGAGTCGGGCGACGACCGTCGCATGAGCATCTCGCGGACGGTCGAGAACCGTCGATACCTCGGTGTCCTGTCGGACACCGCCCCGAACCTCATGCCGGCGTTCGTGGGCCTGCTCATCGGTGCGCTCGTGATCGCGGTCGGGGCCACGCTGTGGTCGCGTCGCGCGGCGGAGCGGCGCGTGGCAGCGTCCCCTTCCGGCCCGACGGCGCCGCTCCCCCCGAGCCCCCGAGGCCGCCGGGTCCTGTCGGCAGTCCTGCTCCTGGTCGCCTCCGCCCCTGCGGCGTCGTCGCTCAGCACGCTCGCCCGGTGGTGGGTCTCCCCCGCGCCGACGTTCGCGCTCATCCTCTCGGTCAGCGTGGCGACCGTCGTGGTCGCCCTCGTCGCGTGGTTCGTGAGCCGGGTCCTGCCTCGCAGCCCCTGGCGCCTGGCCGCCGCGGTCTCGGGAGTCACCTGGCTCGTCCTGACGGTCGACGGCCTGACCGGGACGACGCTCCAGCAGGGTTCGCTCCTGGGCCCGGCCCCCGTGCTCGGGGCGCGCTTCTACGGCTTCAACAACATGACGTTCGCGGTCTACGGCGCCGCCGCCCTCCTGCTCGCCGGGAGCATCGCGTCCCAGCTCGCGGCGCACGGCAGGCGGCGGGCGAGCCTCGCGGTCGTCGTCGGCGTCGGGGTCGTGACGACGGTCGTCGACGGCTGGCCCGCGTTCGGTGCCGACTTCGGCGGGATCCTCGCCCTGATCCCCGCGTTCGCGATCCTCGCCCTGCTGGTCGCCCAGGTGCGCATCACCGTGCGGCGGATCCTCGCGGTCGCGGCCGCGACGATCGGCGTGGTCGTGGTCGTGTCGGTCGTCGACTGGGCGATCCCGGGGACCAGCTCGCACCTGGGCGGGTTCGTCCAGCGGTTCCTCGACGGGGACGCGCTCAGCATGATCGCGACCAAGGCCGCGGGGGCGTGGGCGACGGTCGCGAGCGTGCCCGGCGTCCTGGCGACCGTGGCCGTCGTGGCCACGGCCTTCGCCGCCCTGCGCCCCGACGTCTGCCGCCTGCCCGAGGTCGCCGCCGCCTACCGCGCGTGGCCCCAGCTCCGGTCCCTCGTGATCTCGCTCGTGGTCGCGGCCGGGATCGGTTCGGTCCTCAACGACTCGGGCGTCATCATCGCGGTCATGTTCGTCGTCGTGGCGATCGCGACCGTCGTGGCCTCGTTCCTCTCGGAGTCGTCGGTCACGGTCGCGGCGGCGGTCCCCGCAGCCGTCCCCGCAGACACCCCCGTCCCGTCAGCGTCACCGACCGCACGAAAGCCCCGCGCGCCGCGCATCGCGGGGCTCTCGACCGACTCGGGCACGATCCGCCGCATGCCCACCACGATCCTCGCGGTGGGCGGCGGCCTGCTCCTCTCGCTGCTGCTCGCCGCGGCCGTCGTGCCGACGAGCGGCGCGGCCGTCGCGGGCGACGAGGTCCGTCGCGGGACGGGTGCGCCCGTCGCACCCGAGGGCGAGAGCCTCGTCGTGATCGGCACCTCTGGGCTCCGCTGGCCCGACGTCGCGTCCGGGACGGCCCCCGAGCTCCGCACCCTCCTCACCGAGGGGGCGGGCGCCGCGGGCGACTCGCTCCCCACGGGGGCCGCGAGCCGGTGCCCCGCGTCGGGGTGGCTCGCGCTCTCGGCGGGGCAGTACGTGCGCCACGAGCCCCTCCTGCTCGACGACGGCACGACGTCGTGCGCCCCCGTCACCACGGTCGCGACGGACGGGACGACGGCCTCGTCGGACGAGCCCGTCGACACGGTCGCCTCGTCGCGCGTCGCGACCCCCGCGACGTCGGTACAGGTCCAGGGGTGGCAGGACATGGTGGACGCTCAGTCCCGGACCGTCGAGCTCGGCACCCTGGGCCAGGCGATCTCGGACGCGGGCATCTGCGCGACGGCCGTCGGGCCGCGCGCGGCGCTCGCCCTCGCGGACAGCGACGGGACGGTCGCGCGCTACCAGGACCTGCCCGCGGCCCTGGCCCCGGTCAACGACACGTTCGGCTGCGCGCTGACCGTGATCGACGCGGGAGACGCGACCCCGGCAGCGCTGGCGACGATCCCGGGCGAGACGGCGGCCGAGCGCTCGGCCCGCTACCGCACCGAGCGGCCCGCGCTCGTCGCCGACGTCGACGCGACGGTCGGCCGGGTCCTGGACGCCGTGCCGGACTCGGCGACGGTCCTCGTGGTCGACGTGGTCAACAACCCGGGCGCCCGTCCTGCGCTGGGCGTGACCATGGTCCGGTCCTCGACCTCGATCGACTCGGACCAGCCCCGGTTCCTCACGAGTTCGGCGACGCGCTCCGACGGGATCGTCCGCCTGCTCGACGTGCCTCCGACGATCCTGGGCGCCCTGGGCGTCGAGGTCCCGGCAGGGATCGACACGTCGGTCATGACCTACGGCTCGCCCCGGCCCCTCGACGCGGCGTCCGCCGCCGACGCCCTGGCCGACCTGACCTCACGCGACCAGGTCCGGCGCCAGATCTACCCGTACTTCGTCGACTACGCGGGGTACGCGGGCCTGGTCCTCGCGGCCGGCTGCCTGCTGCTGGCGCCCGTCGCCCGCCGCAAGGACTCACGAGGCTGGCGGATCGGGCGCCGGGTCGCCGAGGGTGCCGCGCTGGTCCTCGCATCCTTGCCCGCCGCGGCGTTCGTCTCGTCGATGACCTCGTGGTGGCGGTTCGAGAACCCGATGCTCGCGGCCGTCGCCATGTCGATCGGCTCGACCGTCGTGGTCGCCGGCCTCGGGGCGCTCGCGCCCCGACGACCCGTCTGGGCGGGCCCCGCCCTGGTCGCGGGCATCACGTTCGCGGTGCTGACTCTCGACGCCCTGCTGGGCACACCGTTCAACCGCGCCAGCCCGCTCGGCTCGGCGCCGACGTTCGGGGCTCGCTTCTACGGGTTCGGCAACCCGACGTTCTCGGTCTTCGCGGTCGCGGGGGTCCTCGCCGCCGCCGGGGTCGCCCAGTGGCTCGTGCTGCGTGGTCGACGACGCACGGCCACGCTCGTGGTCGGGGTGATCGGCGTGGTCGCGATGGCCGTCGACGTGTGGCCCACGCTCGGTGCCGACCTGGGTGGCGGGCTCGTCCTCGTCCCGACGTTCGCGATCCTGCTGCTCGCGGCCTCGGGCGCACGCCTGACGTTCAGGCGGTTCTTCACGATCGGTCTGGCCGGCGTGGGGGTGGTCGCGCTCATCGGCGTGCTCGACTGGTTGCGCCCGCCTGCCGCACGCTCGCACCTGGGGCGCTTCGTGGGCCAGGTCGTCGACGGCGACGCGTGGGAGATGCTCTGGCGCAAGGCCGGCTACGCGGCGCGCTCGGTGCTGGGCGGGGTCCCGGTGTGGATCACGCTCGTGGTGCTGGTCTGGTTCGCGCTCGTGCTGTTCGCGCCGCGCCGCTTCACCCCGGCCTGGTTCGCGCGGTCCGAGGCGGGGTGGCCCCTGTTCCGGCCCGCGATCCTCGCGATCTGGGTCATGTCCGTGAGCGGTTCGCTCGTCAACGACTTCGGGGTCCGGATCGCGATGATCGCCCTGGTCGCGGCCGTGCCGCTCGTGGTGCTCACCGCGCTGCGCGCGACACCGGGCAGCCCGGGCGAGGTCTCCGACGCGGAGGGCGAGACGGTCTCGGGGACGGGAGCGGCGCCGTCGGGCAGGACGTCCTCCGGGACGGACGACGAGCCGTCCGTCCCGCTGCCCTCCCTGCCCGACCGCGGAGGCTCGCCCGACGACGCGGCGGAACCCGCCGCGTCCGGCAGGTAGACGACGAGGGGCCCGGGCGGAGTCCGCCCGGGCCCCTCGTGCGAAGAGCTACTTCCCGGAGTGCTTGTGCCCGCCGAGCGCGTCGAGCGCGCTGCGGACGCGACGCGCCCCGACCGCGAGCTGCACGTCGCGGTACTGGTTGGCGCGGTGGATCTGCCCCTTGAGGTCCGACCCCGAGGGGCGGTGGCGCAGGTCGCACGGGACCTCGACCGCGACGTACCCCTTGCGGAGCAGGTCGATCGTGAGGCCCGTCTCGACGCCCCAGCCGCGGGCCAGCGGCGTCGCGGCCTCGAACGCCTCGCGCGTCAGGCACCGCATGCCCGACAACGGCTGCGTGGGCGTCCAGCCCGTCATGGACTGGATGGCGCGCCGCGCGGCACCCACGACGATCCCGCGACCGCCCGCGCCGGGCTGCGGCGGGAGCAGGGCGATGGACATGTCGGCCAGGCCGTCGAGCACGGGGGGCACGAGCGGGGCCGTGTTGACCGCGGTCTCGCCCAGGTCGCCGTCGATGAAGAGCAGGAGGCGCGGGGGGCGGTCGGCGACGTCGCGCATCGCGACGACCGCGGCACCCGTCTCCATGGCCGCCGCCTTGCCGCGGTTGTGGGAGTGGCGCACGACCACGGCGCCCGCCTCACGGGCGACGTGCTGCGTGGTGTCCTCGCTGCCGTCGTCCACCACGAGCACCAGGTCGACGTGCGGGATGGCCTTGGCCGCACGGACCGTGGCCGCGATGCGACGCGCCTCGTCCTTGGCGGGGATGATCACCGCGACGCGCTGCTTCTGCCGGGAACCGCCGTGCAGCGGGGCCGGGCGCGGGGTCTTCGCCACCGGGAGCGCGTGCGTCCCGTTGGCGGGGACGCCCGACACGTCCCGGGTGGTTTCGGTGTTCAGTCCTGACTCGGTCGACCGATGGTCCGCGTTCACGCAATCCAGCCTAGTAGTGCAAAGAGTTTCCCGCAGTTTGCCACACTCGGGGTGGCAAAGTCACGGGGATGTCCCAGAGAACGGTGTTCTCGGGTTCTTGCCGAGGTATCTCTCGGTCAGCCTGGCGTCTGTACTTCCTCGTCGTCGGACCTGACCTGCCCGAGGCCGACGGGCGGGGGCTGCGATGCCGCCGCCCGTCGGTCTCGGGGTCGTGCTGGTGGTGCTGTGGTGCTGGTGGTGCCGGTGTGCTGCCCGTGGTGAGGGGCTCGTCAGCGGAGCGTGACCTGGCGGGACACGATGCCCGCACGCGCACGACGCTCGTTGGCGTCGAGCGGCTCGGTGACCGCGAGCGCTGCGTCGATCTTGGCCTTGAGCTCCTTGGCGGGCTCCTCGAGGTCTGCGGCCTCCGTGCCGCGCGGGAGCTCCCAGACCGGGACCAGCAGGCCGCACGACCGGAACGCGCCGACGAACTTGCCGCCGCCCAGGCCCGACTCGCGCTTGGCGTGCAGGCGCGAGATCGCGTCGATCAGCTCCTCCTCGCCCACGGGCCAGGCCCAGCGCAGGAACTCACGGCTCATGGAGCACCAGTAGGCCGACTCGACCGACTCGAGCTTGACCGTGGGGACGATCGACTCCGACGCCTGGTCGAGCGACGCCTTGAGCTCGGGCGTGAGGTCCGTCGTGGGGTCGAGCCAGAACGAGAAGTCCTCGTGGACCGTGACCTCGAACGGCACAGACAGGTCCAGGACGTCCTGCAGGCGCGGGCCCGGACCGGGCAGCTCGCCCAGCTCGATCGACGTGCCCGGCTCGGCCTCGATGGCCTCGAGCAGGACCGCCGCGAGGTCGCGGCTCGTGTCGCCCGAGCCCGCGAGGGTCTGGAGCGCCAGGAGGATGGTGCCGTCCTGGCGGTGCAGCGCGGCCCAGCCGGCCGGGAGGATCGTCACGACGAGGACGTCGCGAGCGCCGTACTCCTCCGTGGTGCGAGCAGGTGCCGAGGCCGAGGGGACGACCTCCCGCAGGGCGACCCAGTCGGTCTCGCCGGGGAGCCCCTCGAAGGGGCGCAGCACGAAGTCGGGCGTCGAGTTCTTGGCCATGGGGAAAGTGTAGTGGGAGCGGGCTGCGGGGCCGGCGGGCCTACTGCTCGACCGGGAACCCTCGCTGCGACCACGCGACCATGCCGCCGTCGAGGTTGGTCGCGTCGAAGTCGCCCTGGTTGAGCCACGCCGCGGCGCGCGCCGAGCGTCCGCCCGAGTGGCAGATCACGAGGATCGGGACCTCGGGGTCGAGCTCGCCCCAGCGGACGGGCAGCTCGCCCAGGGGGATGTGGACGGCGTCGGGCGCGTGGCCCGCGTCCCACTCGTCCTGCTCGCGCACGTCGAGGAGCACGACGCCCTCGGGCACGGGGTGCTCGGCGTCGAGCTCGGACACGTCGGTCGTGGGTACCTGGGGCGGGAACATGGTGACCAGCCTACGTTTCTGACGCGCCGTCGTCGGATCGTGGTCGTGCGCCGCGCCGGTCTCCCCTCCCGGGACAGACCTCCCGCGACGCCCTGACCAGTGGCAGGATCGTCGCATGGACCCCCGCGCCGGAACCCTCGCCCAGCCCCAGGACCTCATCGACGTGGACGCCGTGGTCGGCGCCTACTACGACCTCTCCCCCGACGTCGACGACCCGGCGCAGAAGGTGGTGTTCGGGACGTCGGGCCACCGCGGGTCGAGCCTGGACCACGCGTTCAACGAGGCGCACATCCTCGCGATCACCGCGGCGATCGTCGAGTACCGGCGCGCCCAGGGCACCGACGGCCCTCTCTTCATCGGTCGCGACACGCACGCGCTGTCGCTGCCCGCGTGGCAGACCGCGATCGAGGTCCTGACGGCCGCTGGCGTCCAGACGTACATCGACGCGCGCGACTCCTACACCCCGACCCCGGCCGTGTCCCAGTCGATCCTGCTGCACAACGGTGCGGCCACCGAGGCCGGGGTCCGCACCTCGGGCCCCGAGCTCGCGGACGGGATCGTCGTGACGCCGTCGCACAACCCGCCGCGCGACGGCGGTTTCAAGTACAACCCGCCGCACGGCGGTCCCGCCGACTCGGAGGCGACGGGCTGGATCGCGGACCGTGCGAACGAGATCCTGCGCGCGGGCGTCGGGCAGGTCGAGCGGGTCCCGCTCGAGCGTGCGCTGACGGCCGAGACCACGCACCGCCACGACTTCCTCACGGCGTACGTCGACGACCTGGCCTCGGTCCTGGACCTCGAGGCGATCCGTGGCGCGGGCGTCGCGATCGGCGCCGACCCTCTCGGCGGGGCCTCGGTCGAGTACTGGGGAGAGATCGGCGAGCGCTACGGCCTGGACCTGACGGTCGTGAACCCGCAGGTGGACCCGCGGTGGGCCTTCATGACGCTCGACTGGGACGGCAAGATCCGCATGGACTGCTCGTCGCCGTACGCCATGGCCTCGCTCGTGCAGAAGATGACGGACCCGGACGCGACGTCGACGTTCGACATCGCGACGGGCAACGACGCGGACTCGGACCGCCACGGGATCGTGACCCCGGACGCGGGCCTCATGAACCCCAACCACTACCTCGCGGTCGCGATCGACTACCTGTACGGCGGGGCCCGTCCCGGCTGGCGCCCGGACGCAGCGATCGGCAAGACGCTCGTGTCGTCGTCGCTCATCGACCGGGTGGGGGCGGGGATCGGTCGCCGCGTCGAGGAGGTGCCGGTGGGCTTCAAGTGGTTCGTGCCGGGCCTGCTCGACGGCTCGGTCGGGTTCGGCGGCGAGGAGTCCGCGGGCGCCTCGTTCCTGCGGACCAACGGCGGGGTGTGGACCACGGACAAGGACGGCCTGCTGCTCGCGCTGCTCGCCTCGGAGATCCTCGCGACCACGGGCAAGACCCCGTCCCAGCACCACGCCCGGCTCGTCGAGCAGTACGGCGAGTCCTGGTACGCCCGCGTCGACGCCCCGGCCTCGCTCGAGGAGAAGTCGGCGCTCGCGAGGCTGAGCCCCGAGCAGGTCACGTCGACGACGCTCGCGGGCGAGGAGATCACCGCGAAGCTGACCACGGCGCCGGGCAACGGCGCGGCGATCGGCGGCCTCAAGGTCACCACGGAGAACGCGTGGTTCGCGGCGCGCCCCTCGGGCACGGAGAACGTCTACAAGATCTATGCCGAGTCGTTCGTCTCGGCCGAGCACCTGACGCAGGTGCAGGACGAGGCCAAGCAGGTCGTCTCGGACGCCCTGGCCGGCTGACGCCCGGGGCGAGGTGCCCGACGGCGTCGCGCGCCGCCGTCGGGCACCTCGCCTTCCCCGCACCCCACCCCGTCGACGTAGCACGCCGCAGTGCCCAGGACCCTCGCCGTCGGGTATCTCACATGGGCAGTTCTCACCATCAGAATCACGGTGCACCTCACGTCTCTACTCCTAGTATCGAAGCGTCCCCTCGTCGATCCTCTGGAGTTCCCATGCGCACGTCACGAGCAGCCCTCGCACTGCCCTTCGCCCTCGTCGCCGTCCTCGGCCTGTCCGCCTGCTCGGGTGACACCGCTCCCGAGGAGACCACGTCGGCCTCGACGAGCGTCGAGCCGGAGACCGAGGAGACCCCTGCGGAGGACACCGAGGCCGGGTCCGAGGAGGAGGCCGAGCCGGCCGCCACGGGCGACAAGCCCGCGTGGGCCGCGACCAACGAGGTCGTCGGCACCCAGCTCGGCACGGCCGAGGGCGACGGCTTCACCGTGGACATCTACCAGGTGAGCACCGCGGTCGCGACGAAGACCGGCCAGTTCGCCGACGAGTCGGGCAAGCCGATCCTCAACCCGGGCGACCCGATCGTGTTCGTCAACTACGTCCTGACCAACACGGGCGACGCCGACCTGCCGCTGACCTACTCGATCGTGGGCGTCGACGCGCGCTACGCCGACTGGCCCTACATGCAGGGCATGGACAGCATCGTCGACAGCGCGCTCTTCGAGGCTGCCGGGGTCGTCGACTCCCCGATCACCCCGGGCTCGGGCGAGGCCCCGTTCATCCTCGCGCCGGGGCAGTCCGTCGCGTACGGCGAGAACTTCAAGCACCAGCCCGGCTCGCCCATCGAGTTCGAGGTCACGCTGACCCCGGCCGACGCCGCGGGCGACCTGAACCACGACCTGCGCCAGGAGGTCGCGCTCTCCGCGACCATCGCCTGATCCGGGCCTGCGCGCAGCACCCGGGCAGACCTCGAGCGGGGCAGGACGTCGTCACTGACGACGTCCTGCCCCGCTCGGTCGTTCACGAGACGGCAGGCGTCAGCGCGCGACGAGGTCCTGGTACTCCTCGTGGAGCTGCACGAACGCCCGGATGAACGGGCACAACGGCACCACCTTGTCCCCCGACGCACGCACCTGGTCGAGCGCGCCGCGTGCGAGCGACGACCCGATCCCGTTGCCCGCGTAGACGTCGTCGACCTCGGTGTGCGTGAACACGACCTGACCGGGTTGTCGCACGTACGCCGCGAACCCCGCCACGTCGCCCTCGGGCGTGCGTGCCTCGAACCGCTCCTGCGCCGGGTTGTCGACGATCGTGATCGCCTGCGTCTGCTCGCTCACCCGTTCATCATGCGGGCCTCGTGCGGTTCGCGCGCGCCCGGTCGAGCGGTGACACTACGAAGGGGCCCTCGACCAGGCCGGCACTGCGCTGAGGATCACGCCCCGCAGACGCTCTGCGACGCGGCAACCGATGGGAGACTGAGACGGTGGTCCAAGACTCCCCCCGTGCAGCGGCAGACGACTCCCGCAACCCCTACCGCGTCGTCCTCAGCAAGCCGGGGGCGCTGAACTTCTCGGCAGCCGCCGTCGTGGCCCGGCTCCCGATGTCCATGGTCGGGATCGGGATCGTCCTGATGATCCAGGGCATCTACGGCTCGTACGCCCTGGCCGGGCGCGTCTCCGCGGCCTACGTGATCGCGCAGGCCATCGCCTCGCCGCAGATCGCCCGCTACGTCGACCGGGTGGGCCAGGCCAAGGTCATGCGCCCCATGCTCGTCGTGAGCACGCTGGGCCGGATGGGCTCGTCCTCTCGGCCGTCAACCAGGCGCCCGAGGTGTGGCTCTACGTGACCGCGATCGTCGCCGGCGCGAGCATCGGCTCGTACGGCTCGATGGTCCGCGCGCGCTGGACCCACGTCGTGAGCGACCCGCGCCAGCTCCACACGGCCTACTCGCTCGAGTCGGCGCTCGACGAGCTCGTCTTCGTCGTCGGCCCGGTCCTCGCGACGCTGCTCGCGACCGAGGTCACCGACTCGGCCGGGATCATCGTCCCCATGGTCGCCGCCCTGGTGGGCGGCGTCTGGTTCCTGTCGCAGCGCCGCACCGAACCTCCCGTCATGCCCGCGGTCCCGGGGGTCAAGCACCGCTCGGCGATGCGCTCGCCCGGCATGATCGTGCTCGCGGTCGTGTTCGTCGCGATGGGCCTCATCTTCGGCGCGACCGACGTCTCGACCATCGCGTTCGCCGAGGAGCAGGGGTCCAAGTCGGCGTCGGGGCTCATCCTGGGCGTCTTCGCGATGGGCTCGCTCATCTCGGGTCTCGCGTACGGCGCGCGCCACTGGGTCTCGCCGCTGTGGAAGCGGTTCACGATCGGCATGGTCGCGCTCGCGCTGGGCGTGTCCCTGTTCTTCGTCGTCACGTCGCTGCCCGTGCTCGCGGTCGTCATGTTCGTCACGGGCTTCACCATCGCTCCCACGCTCATCAACGGCAACGCCCTGGTGCAGAACCTCGTGACCCCGCACCAGCTCACCGAGGGGCTCGCCTGGGTCGGCACGTCGCTGGGCGTCGGCGTCTCGTTCGGCGCGTCGATCGCGGGGTCGCGGATCGACGCCGCGGGAGCGCACGCGGGCTTCCAGGTCGTCATGATCGCCGCGGGTGTCGCGGTGATCGCGGTCCTCGCCTCGACGCGCGTCCTGCGCCGGGGTGCGCCCGGCACGGAAGGCTCGGAGGGCTCGGAGGGCTCGGACAGCACCGAAGGTCCTGACAGCACCGGCGTGGCGGACCTCCCGGAGGACGGTCCCGTCTCGGCCTGACGGCCCGTCCGCAGGCCCGACGGCGGCGCGCGCCCCAGGCGGTGCGCGCCCCGTCCGCGGCGGGCGTCCCGCCCGACGCCACGACCGCACCGGGCGACCCGACTGCTCGCGGTGAGCGGCGCCGTCGGGCCACCGTCCTGCGCGCCCGCGCGACCGTCCGCACGAGCGCTGTGACGCACGGACGTGACGAGCGGAACGGCCCCAGCGGCTGCATCCTGCCGATTTCGAGCGCACGATGGAAAGGTCCCCCTTTCCCCTCGTGCGGAGGTTCTCCCATGGCACTCGGTCTCGGTCGTCCCCAGGACAAGCGGAACAGGACGGTCGCCGACCTGCTCGTCGCCCAGCTCATCGAGGCCGGGGTCGAACGCATCTACGGGATCGTGGGCGACAGCCTCAACCCCGTGGTCGACGCGGTGCGGCGCAGCCAGAAGGGCAAGGGCAAGGGCATCGAGTGGGTGCACGTGCGCCACGAGGAGTCCGCGGCGTTCGCCGCTGCGGCCGAGGCCGAGGTCACCGGGAAGCTCGCGGTGTGCGCGGGCTCGTGCGGCCCGGGCAACCTCCACCTCATCAACGGGCTCTACGACGCCAACCGCTCGAAGGTGCCCGTCCTCGCGATCGCGAGCCACATCCCCAGCGCGCAGATCGGCACGAGCTTCTTCCAGGAGACGCACCCCGACCGCCTGTTCACCGAGTGCTCGGTGTACTCCGAGATGATCTCGTCGGCCAAGCAGGCGCCGCGCGTCATCAACTCCGCGATCCACCACGCCTACGGCGCCCCGGGGGTCTCGGTCCTGACGATCCCCGGCGACGTCGCCGACCTCGACGCCGCGGCCGAGATCATCGACGTCGCGGTGCACCCGGCCAGGCCACGGATCGTCCCGGACCCCGACGCACTGCGGACGCTGGCCGACGCGATCAACAAGGCCAAGAAGGTCACGATCTTCGCGGGAGCCGGGACGCGCGGCGCGCACGACGACGTGATCGCGCTCGCCGACAAGATCGCGGCACCGATCGGCCACTCGCTGCGCGGCAAGGAGTGGATCCAGTACGACAACCCGTTCGACGTCGGGATGAGCGGGCTCCTGGGGTACGGCGCCGCGCACGACGCGATGCAGGAGGCCGACCTCCTGGTCCTGCTCGGCACCGACTTCCCGTACGACCAGTTCCTGCCCGAGTCCGTGCGCACCGCGCAGGTCGACACCGACCCGACGCACCTGGGCCGGCGGACGCGGCTCGACGTCGCCGTGGTCGGCGACGTGGGCGAGACCGTGCGGCTCCTCATGCCCCTCGTCAACACGGCCAAGAACCGCTCGTTCCTCGACGGCATGGTCGCCAAGCACGAGAAGTCGATGACAGGCGTGGTGGGGGCGTACACCAAGGACGTCGAGAAGCACTCGCCCATCCACCCCGAGTACGTCGCCGACCTCCTGGACCAGGAGGCCGCGGACGACGCGGTCTTCACCGTGGACACGGGCATGTGCAACGTCTGGGCCGCCCGCTACATCAGCCCCAACGGCAAGCGCCGCGTGATCGGGTCGTTCCTGCACGGGTCCATGGCCAACGCGGTGCCGCACGCGATCGGTGTCGCGGCCGCCCAGCCCGACCGCCAGGTCGTCGCGATGGCGGGCGACGGCGGGCTCTCGATGCTCCTGGGCGAGCTCATCACGATCAAGGCCTACGAGCTGCCCGTGAAGGTCGTGCTGTTCGACAACGCGAGCCTGGGCATGGTGCGCCTCGAGATGCTCGTCGACGGGCTGCCCATGTTCGGCACCGAGTCGCCCCACATCGACTACGCCGCGGTGGCGAACGCGATCGGGATCCCGTCGGTGCGCGTCGAGCGCGCCAAGGACGTGCGCGGCGCGCTGCGCGGGGCCCTCTCGCGCCCGGGTCCGGCCCTGGTGGACGTCGTGACCGACCCGCGCGCGCTGTCGCTGCCCCCGACCATCACGGCCGGGCAGGTGCGCGGCTTCGCGGTCGCGATGAGCAAGGAGGTCCTGGGCGGCGGCATGGGCGAGGTCGTGTCGATGGCCCGGGCGAACCTGCGGAACGTGCCCCGGCTGTAGCGCCGGTACGCGCGAGCGGCCCCGGGATCAGCCGGCGGCGATCTGCGCGAGCGCGGCGAGGTGGGCCTCGACGGCGCGCCGCCCGTCCGGGGTGAGCGTGACCCAGGTGAGGCGGCGCGCGTCGCTCCGGTCCGGGGAGCTCTCCTTGCGCACCGTGACGAACCCGGCGTCGCCGAGCACCCGGAGGTTCTTGGACAGGTTCGCGTCGCTCAGCCCGAGCGTGTCGCGCAGCACCGCGAACTCGAGCTCCGCCCCCCGACGGAGCACCCCGCAGATGCGCAGGCGCACGGGCGAGTGGATGAGCTCGTTGAACGCTGGGGCGGTACTCACCGGTCCTCGCGCCCCTGCCCGGCCAGCTCGCGCCGGAAGGCCTTGTCGTACAGCGGGCCGAGCACGACCGCCGCGACGAACCCGACAGACGCCGGCACCAGCACCCACGCGTACTCGATCTCGGTGAACCTGATGAGCAGCATGGCCCCGAAGCAGAGCACGATGGTCGCCAGCAGGGCCTGGTAGATGCGCTTCGACCGCGGTCCCGCCGGCTGGCTGAACCACAGGCCGTAGCGACGGCGGTAGACGAGGACGAGGACCGGCAGCGCGAACAGGGCGACCGGCAGCGCGATGAGCGAGGCCGGCGACGGCAGCGCCTGGGTGCAGATGATCACCGCCACGATCGCGCCGAGCGTCAGGTGGTACCACCAGGGCGTGACCGCGCGCTCCGCGAGCGTCGCCCCGTCGGCGTCGAGCCCCTCGAGCGCTGCCCGCGCCTGCGCCGGGGAGAGCCCGGGCGCACCACCCGGAGGCTCGTCCTCGCGGAAGTCGTTTTCCATGCTGGCAAGTCTATGGATGACTTGCCGGCACGGCAAGAGATTGGTCGTCAGGGCTGGACCGGTCGATACCGCGGTGCGCTCCTGACGGCCGGCCGCGCACCGAGGGCCACGCGCAGAGGGGCCTTCCGCCCAGCCCGTCGAATCGATACGATCTCGGGCGTGCTCACCAAGATGACGGTCACCGACGACCAGCTCGCCCGCCTGCTCGCCCCGCTCGGGGAGGTCGCCTCGGCCAGCCCCCTGGACGGCGGGATGTTCGCCTCGACCTACCGCGTCGACCTCACGGACGGGCAGCGCTACGTCGTGAAGGTCACGAGCGCCGACACGTCCCGGCTCCTGCGCTACGAGCACGGGATCCTCGGCACCGAGGAGGAGGTCTACCGGCGCACGGCCGACCGTCCCGACCTGCTCATGCCGCGCGTGGTCCACAGCGACTTCAGCCGCACCCTGGTCGACGGCGACGCGCTCGTCGTGTCGTTCCTCGACGGCGAGGTGTGGAACACCCTGCCCCCGCTCGACGACGGCGCGACCGACCGCGTCCGGCACGACCTCGGGGCCTTCATGGCCCGCCTGCACACCGTGACGGGCGAGGCCTTCGGGTACCCGGCGCAGGCGTCGGGCCTCAGCGCCCCGACCTGGCCCGAGGCGTTCGGCCTCATGGTCGAGGCCCTGCTCGCCGACGCCGAGACGTGGGGCGTCGAGCTGCCCGCCGACGCGCTGCGGGGCGCACTCGCGGACCACCACGACGCGCTCACCGAGGTCACGGTCCCCACGCTCGTCCACACCGACCTGTGGCCCGGCAACCTCTTCCTCTCCCCCGACGCGTCGTCGATGCTGCGCCTGAGCGGCGTGATCGACACCGAGCGCAGCCTGTGGGGCGACCCGCTGTACGAGCTCGCAGGAGCCGACCAGCTCGGGCTCGGCCCGGTCCCGCCCGCGCTGCTCGCGGGCTATCGCGACGCGGGGGGCCGGCTCCCGGTCGCCGAGCCGTGGTTCGCGCTGCCCGTCCCGGGTGAAATCCGGCCCGACGGCGGCGCACCGGACGGGCGCGACGTCGTCGGGCGGGCGAGGCCCGGGGCGAGCACGCTCGAGGCGGGCGACGTCCGCCTGCTCCTGTACCGCGCATACCTGAGCGCGCTGCTCGTGACCGAGGTCGCCCCGCGTGGCTACCAGGGCGAATGGGTCCAGGGCTACCAGGACACCGCCGCGGGGAACCTCGGCGTGCTGCTCGACCAGATCTCCCGCTGACGCCACGGACCGGCCGTCGGAGCCGAGCCGCCCGCACTCCGTCGCGGCACTCGCGACGCGCCCCGGCCAGGGGGCGACCGACGAGGGCCGCACGGTGCATGGTGCGGAGTACCCATCTCGTCGGAGGGCCTCTGCGAGTCACGATAGAGTTCGGGCAAGTTCACGATCGCGTCAAATGCTCGGGCGACCAGTGCTCGACGGCGGGCGTGACCGACCCCAGGGGGTTCACGGTGATCACGTTCGTCGTCGTCGGCATCGTCGGGCTGGCTCTCGTCCTGTTCTCGATGATCCTCGGTGAGTTCATCGAGCTCGGCGACGGTGCCGTGTCGGGCACCTCGCTCGGCGTCGGAGCCATCGTGTTCGGCGCGACCGGTGCGATCGTCGTGTCGAACGACCTGCCGATCGTCCTCGCCTACGTCGGCTCCGCGGTCCTCGCGGTCCTCGTGGTCCTCCTCGTGCACGTGCTCACCAAGAAGCTGCGCGAGTCCGACGACGCCGTGCCCGTGTCCCTCGTCGGTGTCCAGGGCACCGCGACCAGCGACATCTCGACCGCGACCGGCGAGGTCTCGCTCGACGCAGCGCACGAGCTCGAACGACGCCTCGCCTGGGCCGACGAGCCCATCCCGACCGGAGCGCGCGTCGTGGTCCTCGAGCAGTCCGGCACGCGCGTGCGCGTCCGGCGCCACTACCCCAACGACTGACCCGTTCGTCCGGGGCGCTCACCCGGACGCCCCGGGGAACCCCAGCAGCACCACCGCACCACGGCACGACCCGCACGACCCGCTCGCACGACCCGCCACCGAAAGGAGTCGCGCCGCAGGCGCGTACCGACATGCTCGAAGATTCCAACGTCGTCGGCATCATCGCCACGATCGCCCTGATCATCGCGTTCTTCGCGATCATCACGTTCATCGCCAAGCGCATCCGCCGCGTTCCCCCGAACGAGGCCCTGATCATCGTCGGGCGCGGCGCAGGCCGCAAGGAGGCCGCCGGGACGGGCCAGCGTGTCGTCACGGGCGGCCGCACGTTCGTGTGGCCCATCCTCCAGCAGGGCTTCTCCATCTCGCTCGAGCAGCGCCAGATCGGCATCACGGTCGAGGGCGTGGACAAGAACCGCATCAAGATCGCCATCAAGGCGTCGATCAACTTCAAGGTCCGCGGCGACGAGGAGGGCGTGCGTCGCGCGGCCCAGCGCTTCCTGTCCCAGCAGGGCACGCTGACCGAGATCATCAAGGAGTCCCTCGAGGGCTCGCTGCGCTCGATCGTGGGCGACATGACGATCGAGCAGATCATCTCCGACCGCAAGGGCCTCTCGGACCGCGTCGTCGAGTCCACCAAGACGGACCTCTCGGAGCAGGGCCTGCAGGTCGACCTCCTCAACATCTCGGACATCTCGACCCCGGGCTCCGACTACCTCGCCAACCTCGGTCGTGCCGAGGCCGCCCGCGCCCGCCAGGTCGCCGAGGTCTCCGAGGCCGAGGCCCAGCGCGCGTCCGAGTTCGCCGCGATCGACGCCGCCGAGCAGATCGCCGAGCGCCAGAAGGCCCTCGACCTCAAGCGCGCCATCATCAAGGCCGAGACCGACAAGGCCAACGCCGAGGCCGAGGCCGCGGGCCAGCTCGCGCGCGCCGAGCAGGAGCGACTCGTCGCGGTCGAGGAGCGCGAGGCGCTGTCCGAGCAGGCTCGCGTGACGCAGGAGCGCCTCGACATCGAGATCCGCAAGCCCGCCGAGGCCGCGGCCTACGCCGAGGTCCAGCGAGCCAACGCCCAGCGTGACTCGTCGAACGCCGCCACCGAGGCCGACGCGTACAAGCGCACCACGATCGCCGAGGCCAACAAGACCGCGGCGATCCAGGACGCCGAGGCCTCTGCGGCAGCCGTCCGTCGTGCCGGCGAGGCCGAGCGTGACCGTCAGGTCGCCCTGGCCGTCGGTATCAAGGCCGAGGGTGAGGCGCGCGCGTTCGCGGTCGAGGCCGAGGGACGTGCTGAGGCCGTCGCGACCGACGCCAAGGCCGAGGCGCTCAAGAAGTACGGCGAGGCGGCCCTTGTCCAGGAGCTCATCGAGCGCCTGCCGGAGATCGTCCGCGCCGCGGCCGAGCCCATCGGCAAGATCCAGGGCATGACCGTCATCTCGACCGACGGCGCGAGCGCGGTCACCAAGAACGTCGCGTCGGTCCTGGGCGAGGGGCAGCAGGTCATCAAGCAGCTCACGGGTGTCGACATCAACCAGCTCATCGCCGGGCTGGCCGGTGGGCACCTGGGTGGCCAGCCCGCCTCGAACGGGTCGTCCACGTCGTCGGCAGCCTCTGCCAACTGACGTTCCTGACGCCGGGCCGGGGCCCTCGGTCCCGGCCCGGCGTCGACCTCCGTCCCACCCCACCCATCGGAGCCCCGCATGCTGACCGCCCAGCAGGTCCTGGACACGACGTTCACCGCGACCAAGTTCCGCGAGGGCTACGACGTCGAGCAGGTCGACATCTACCTCGACGACGTCAGCGCAACGCTCAAGGCGTACGAGGCGGGCGGCCGTCCCGGCCCGGGACTGCTCACCTCGGTCGAGGCGCGAAGCGTCCGGTTCTCGCCCACGAAGTGGCGTGAGGGCTACGACGTCACCGAGGTCGACGAGCTCATCGACGCGATCGTCAGCACGCTCCAGTCCTACGAGGCCGGCCCTGCCCCGGCCCCGCTCCAGGGGGCACCGCACCCGACCGCCGCGGTGAGCGACGCCGTCGAGCAGCACGACGCACCTGCCACGCCCCCAGCCGCTGCCGGCGACGGCACCCGGCCGCTCGGCATCCACGACCTGACGACCCGGCTCCAGTACGCGCGCGTGCGCTCGAACGGCAGCGACCGGCTCGTCGTGCGGCTGCCCGACGGCTCGACGGCCCACGTGACCGACCTCGAGGCGGGGCCGGACGGGATCACGCTCCGCGTCGCACCCTAGGGGGAACGCGGCGGGGTGCTAGGGGCGCCGCACCCGCAGCACCGTGTCGCGGATCGTGACGGGCTCCCCGTCGGGGCCCGCCATGTCGCGCGTGGGGGCATCGTTCGTCTCGACGGTCCACCCGTCCAGGTCGAGCTCGGCGAGCAGGCCGTCGCCCGTGTAGAAGAAGTGCTCGTCGAAGTCCTTGCGCACGGTCTCGTGGTCCTCGGGGTGGTGCCCGACGACGAGCAGGCGCCCGCCCGGCGCCACGGCCTGCGCGAGGCGCGGGAAGACCTGCCGGCGCAGGTCTGCCGGCAGGTGCATGAAGTGGGCCGTGACGAGGTCGAACCGCTCGTCGCCCGGCTCCCACTCGAGCAGGTCCGCCTGGCGCCACTCGACCCGCTCCGCGACACCGGAGATGACCGCGTGCGCCGCGGCCTTGCCCAGCGCGACCGGGGAGATGTCGAGCCCGACCACGTCCCACCCCTGGCGCGCGAGCCACACCGAGTCGGCGCCCTCGCCCGCGCCCACGTCGAGCGCGCGACCCGGCGTCAGGTCCGCGACCTGCGCGACGAGCTGCGGGTTCGGGTTGCCGCTCCACACCGACTCGGCCGAGCCGTAGCGCTCGTCCCAGAACGCCTGGTCGTGGTGGTGCTGCTGGTGGCCGTGGCCGTGCTCGTGGGCAGGGTCGTCCTCGTGGTGGTGCTGCTGGGTCACGCTCGCTCCTCGGGTCGGGGCCGGCCCGGGACGGCCGTCACTCCCGACCTTGCGGCCGCACCCCGGTCCGAGGCAAGTCAGGTTGCCGTTCCGGCAAGCTCCACGGACATTCAGCCCATCCAGCCGAGCCACACCGCGGCGTCCCGCGCGAGCAGGAAGCCCACGATCCCCACGACCCACGCCGTGGTCGACGCCGCGTTCCTGGTCATCCACGCGTTGAGCCGGTCGAGCAGCGGACCCACCTGCTTGGCGGCGAGGACACGACCGGCCAGCAGGACGAGCGCGGGCAGCACCATGACGACGCAGTACCCCGCCAGCACCAGCCCGGTCGCGGGCCACCCCAGGCCTGCCTGGGTGAGCAGCCCGATCGCCGCGAGGTACGGGAGCATCGACGCGAGCTCGATCGCCGCGGCCCCCAGCGCGAGGCCCATGAGGGCCGGCACGGATCCCGGCTCCGGAGCGGTGGCGACGGCCGCGCGAGGCGAGGTCTCGCGCACGGGGTGCGCTCCGCCGTCAGGCAGGGGCAGCAGGCCCGACGGCGCCGCACCGTCCCCGCCCGACGTCCCCATCGCGCGGGCCCGCCACCGCAGGACGCGCCCCTGGCCGTCGGACGGCCCCTTGGACCGGCGATCGATCCGGAAGCTGTACGCGACCAGGCCGACGCCGAGCAGCAGCTCGACGACGCGGGCCGGTCGGGTCTCGACGACCCGTCCGAGGACGTCGGCGAACGCGCCCGCGCCCAGCGCGACGACCAGACCGACCACGAGGTAGAACCCGGCGATCGTGGCCAGGTAGACGAGCATGCGCGCGACCCGCACCCGGCCCGGGGTCATGAGCAGCCACACCGGGATCAGCAAGGTCCCGAAGCTCGTCGAGTCGACCAGGGCCAGGACCACGAGCGCGCCGAGGAGGGGAAGGAGTTCCATGTCACGAGGTTCCTTGCGCGCGGCACGGCCTGTCGTCGGGCGGACGGGCGATCCTTGCCGGACGCAGCGCCGCGCCGTACATCGTTCGGGCGATCCGCGGCCCGGCCCCCTGTGCTGAGATGGGAACGTGCCCGATCCCCTGCCCGCTCCCGCGTCGGACGGCGTGACCGCGCCGGTGCCCGACGACGACTCCGGTGGTGGCGGCCCGGACGCTCCAGGTCCCCGGGCGGCCGGACCGGCCGGACCGGCCGAGGACCCGTCGCGCCCCGCCTCGCGCGTGCGGCGCGCGGTGGGCACCGTCACCACGGGCCTGCGCACCGACAGCAGGCGCGGCGACGCCTACAACGCCGTCGGGGTGTTCGTGGTCGGGGTCCTGCTCCTGCTCGTGGACGTCGTACGGGTGTGGGCGGTCCCCCCGCTGGTCACGGTCGACGGGCGCTGGTGGCACGTGCTGCCGCTGCTCGTCGGGTGCGTCGCGCTCGCCGCCAAGCGCGAGCACCCCGCGGTCGCTCTCGTGGTGGGGGCCGTCGCGTTCGCCGTCGACCTGTCGTTCGGGGGCAGCCTCGGCATGGTCCTGGTCCTGTGGGACCTGCTCTACGCGAGCGGCCTGCACGGCAGCAAGCGGCTGCGGACCGTGGTGGGGGTCGTCGTCGGCGTGCTCGTCGTCGCGGTCGCCGTGCTCACGGGCGAGCACTACCGGGACGTGCAAGGGTTCGTACTCGGCGGCATCCAGGTCGCGGCGATCCTCGCGACCCCGCTCTGGTGGGCCGCGAACGTGCGGCAGAAGTCGGACCTCGCCGACCTCGCCGCCGAGCGGGCCGACCTCGAGACGCAGCGGGCAGACCTGGAGGCCCAGCGCGCGGCCGACCTCGAGCAGATCGCGGCGCTCGGGCAGCACGAGGCAGTGCGCGCCGAGCGGGCCGCGATGGCACGTGACCTGCACGACGTCATCGCGTCCCACCTGTCGGCCATCGCGATCCACTCGGGGGCCGCGCTCGCGTCTCCCCCGGATGCGGCGCGGGACCGCGCCGCGCTCGAGCTCGTGCGGTCGAGCAGCATCACGTCGCTCGAGGAGATGCGCGCCATGATCCTGCTGCTGCGCTCGGACCTGCCGCGGGACGTCTCGCCGCGGGGCAGCATGCCCGGCGCGGACCGGTCGGCCGCCCCGGACCTTTCGACGGCCACGGAGCAGCGGTCAGGACGTGGCCGGAGCGTGGGCCGGACCGGTTCCGCCGGCAGAGCCACGGTGCTCGGGGGCGAGGCCGTCGCCGCGCCCGCCCGGCTCGCCCGGCTCGACGACGTCCTCGCGTCGGCGCTCGCGCAAGGGCTCACGGTCGACGTCGAGGACCCGGACGGCGCCCGCTCGGCGACGCTCCCCGCGGCCGTCGACCAGGCTGCGCACCGGATCGTGCAGGAAGCGCTGACCAACGCGGCCAAGCACGCACCGGGTGCGCGCGTGAAGGTCGTGCTCGGGCTGGGCCGCGACCGCCTCACGGTCGAGGTGGCGAGCTCCCTCACCGACGAGCCCCGGCCGCTCCCGCCGAGCCTGAGCACCCGGACCGGGCTGCTCACGATGCGTGAGCGCGCCGAGGCGCTGGGCGGCACGTTCGCGGCGGGCCCCGACGCCGCGGGCGACTCCTGGTCGGTCCGGGCCACGCTGCCGCTGGGCCGCTCGGCCGCGCCGGCATCCCCCTGTCCCGCCGATCGCCCCGGAGCGCCCGCATGATCCGCGTCCTCCTCGCCGACGACCACGCCGCGATCCGCGCCGGGCTCCGGTTCCTGCTCGACTCCGCCCCGGACATCGAGGTCGTCGGCGAGGCCGGCGACGGCGCGGCCGCGATCACCAACGCCCGCGCGCTGCGCCCCGAGGTCGTCCTCATGGACCTGCGCATGCCCGGCGTCGACGGCATCGAGGCCACGCGCACGATCGTCTCCGAGAAGCTCGCCGAGGTCCTGGTCCTCACGACGTTCGACCTCGACGAGTACGTCGACGAGGCCCTGCGCGCCGGGGCCGCAGGGTTCCTGCTCAAGACCGCGGAGCCTGCCGCGCTCATCGACGCGGTCTGCCGGGTCGCGGCGGGCGACGGGGTCCTGGCCCCCGAGGTCACGCGCCGCCTGCTGGCGGCGTTCGCGTCCGGCCCCCGGCCCGACGGCGCCGCTCACCTCGCGGGGCGAGCGGCGCCGTCGGGCACGGGACGGGCGGGCAGCAGGCACCCTGGGGGCGGGCGGCCGAGCGATGCGAGGCTGGCCGAGCTGACACCGCGCGAGGTCGACGTGCTCGCGGCCCTCGGGCGCGGGCTGTCGAACCAGGGCATCGCCGACGAGCTGTTCATCAGCGAGGCCACGGCCAAGACCCATGTGTCGCGCGTGCTCGCGAAGGTCCAGGTCACGACGCGCATGCAGGCCGCGATCGTCGCGCGGGACGCGGGGCTCGCCTAGCGCGGCACCCTCCGCCGAGAAGTGAGTAGATGCCCCTGATCCGCGCCCGCTTAAGTGGCAGTACACCAAAATGGGGGCTCTCGGGGCGGGGGGGGAGGGCGCCCACAAGCTGTGGGCCCCCGATATTA